>JANMNR010000075.1:0-13696 GCA_031368325.1 Pirellula sp. | reverse complement strand
GAAGCCAGTCGCTCGATCGTCGTTTGGATCGCTATCACCCGAGGCATAAAAGTAGGAGCAACGAAAACGAGCCCAGTCACGATCGTATGAAAGCTCTAAGGCCCCCATAAAGGCGCTGATGTCTTGACGCGACCCTGCAATTGGATTGAGTTCATCCACGCCGGTCGCATAGTACATTGCATGACTGACGTTGTAGCGGTTGATGTGACCGTTGCCTGCCCAGCCAAGGTAGTGTGCGTCCACTTGGTGTGGGGCAAAGACTCCGACGGGATCAGGTCGAACCAAAAATCGATTGTTGTCGAACTTCGTGCTAGCTTTGTCGCGGTTGTAATGGTAGCTAATTTCTGTGTTGTAGCCCGGAAAGATGAAGTCTTGACGGTAATAGTTTGCTATGAGCGTATTCTGGTGGCGGTCATCGAACGTGTTAAGCAAGCTATTGGTGTCTTTCTCCGTTTGGTCAAACCAGACGACGTTGTATTGGTCTTGGTTGCTCAGTCTATTCCCAAATAAACGGACGCCTCGATTGATGTCCGAAAAGATGAAGCCACGAAAGTCGCTGGTAAAGGGTTGTGAACCAGCGCGGACCGAGAGGAAATCGTAGTTTGCGCTCATGTCGGCGATTTTTGTTTCGTAAAACCACTCTTCGAGAGCCCAGTCGGTTCTGTGTCGATTCTTTCCATCTCGAACATCCGGGGAAACGACCGCAAGCTCCTCGACATGAAGGTAGTTTTGATTGAAGATGGCATTCATACGCAATCGCCAATCTGCTGGCTTGAAGGCAGCGTCCCCTTTAAATAGATCAAAGCCCACAGAGTTGTATTGGGCGAACAGGAATTGATTTGGATTTCCGAAGAACTCGTTTTGAAACGGATTTTGCGTCGCTTCAAAGGGAGTTGTCGGTATGGGCGTTTGCCGATATTCAAATAGGTTGATTTGCTTGATTTGCAATTTGAGAAAGGTGTCTTGGCCAGCGATCGGGAAGTCGCCTTTCAGGACGTTTTGATTGTACGGGTCATACCAAGCACCTTGAATAAACGGGTAGTCATCCCCGACGGGATGACCCTTGCCGTAGCGATCCCACGTCGGTGAACCGATCCGCCATCGATCTTCGAGCGGAATGAAGTGACTGGTGTTTTGCGATTCGGTCGGCACGACGGACGATGGGCCTGTGAATCCCAAGGGTGATTGGAAGCGACTTAGTTGATAGGGAGATGTTTCCGGTGGGAACGAAGTCGGCTCAGGCAGAGATAAACCGCCCAGCCCGGGCTGAGCAAGGCTTTTCGGCTCCGATTGGTCGTCGAAAAAAGAGAGTTTTTCGTCGAGCAGCGAAAGCCGAGCCGGCTCCTGAGGTGGCGCCGGAATTGGGCTAAATTGTCCACATGCAATGCCAGCAAAACATGACGTACAAAACGCCAAGATTGCTTTCAAAACGGCATGACGGGGATTCTTGAACACTATTCGAGATTTCTTGCTTCAAAGCTTAGGGTGGGATGCGACTGTAGCGGTCTCATCGGCGTTGCCGGCCTTCCGTCTTGGGTAAATCGAATAAAATGGTCTGAATGGTTGCATTGAAGGGGATCTGACCGAATCTCACTAATCGAAAGTTCGGCGAACTCTTCCGATTTTGCCGGTTGAATGGCTAGCAAGTGATTGAGTCGCGGATTGTGACGCGTGTGACGATTTTAAGAGTTGTCCGGAATGCACGTATTCTTTAAGCAACAGGAACAATCAGATGACCCGACCTGCAGTCCAAGTGGTGGCGTTGTTTGCAATATTGTTCGCAGATGTCGCGGAATCCGCGGACCCTCGGCCAAAGTCACGGGTACCCGACGATCGAATGCTTCAGCAACTGGAACGGGGCGTCCGCGAAGTAAGGGCGCCCGTGGCTCTCGAAGAGGCTGCGCCCGTTGCAAACCGCGAAGCGAACTCGCTTTTCAGTGAGTTACCATTAAGTGGTCCGCGTGGCCACGAGACTCCGAGCGGCAGCAAGTACGGTCGGTATTGTCAGAACGGTTTTTATCGATCAGGATTCCCAAACTGCATTGGACTCTTCGCGAAGCCTAGCACAGACTCAGACCATCGAGTGGGATATGTCGGAGGGGGAACGCTTTTCGGCGGCTCGTCTCGACGGATTGACGAGGGAACGTTCGGCATGGATTACGCGGGCCATTGGTTCTCACGAAAGACATGGCTCAATTGGAGTCACGGAGATCGCTTTCAAGGTGGGGCCGGTCGCTATGAAACCGAGGGCCCACGATTGATTCCAGAATGATGCGTCGGGTGTTGCGTAGCGACCAGACGACACATAGTTAGCGATCGTTCGTTCGAACGCAATATAGGCCCTCGATGCCTCTCAAGTAGATCGAGTTGTTTGCGATCGAGGGAGTCGCCCAAAACGTATCGTCCAACCTGCCACCGCCTATCGGATTGAACTCATCCAAAGCATTTAGCAAGATAGCGTTGCCTGCTTCGTCAACGACGAGCACTTTATCGTCGATCACCAAGGGGCTTGCAGCCACCGTCTTGAGTTGACCAAGCCTTCGCTCGAAGGTTTTCTTTCCCGTCTGCACGTCGTAGGCCCTTAAAATGTTGTTGTCGATAACGACGACAAAGCGGCCATCGGATACCGGCGAAGCCATCCCGGGCCCAGCCCTCAATTCAAGCCAATCGCAATTGGAAAAAGTATCGTTCTTATTTTTGGGTGAAATGTCGCCAGTCGCGCCTGCTGAGACTGCGAACAGCGGGCCTTTCGACATAGGGTCTGAGCCGCCGAAGTATATGCGTTGCGAGTCGCTTGCAACCGAACAAGCGGTCGGTGCCTTCACGTTGTTGAGGGTCCATAGTTTTTCGCCCGTTTTCGGCGAGTAGCTTGTCAACCGTTCACCTCCGGAGGCAATGAGCTCGCTTCGGGTTTGATTCGTCCATAGAATCGGTGAACTCCAAGAGCTTCCCATTTTTTCTCGACTGTCAGACCAAACCACAGCGCCAGTCACAGTATCAAAACAAGTGAGCGACGCACTCTTGTCGGTGTAGTGCTGCGCAAAGACATTCCCCTCATGGATGGCCAGCGAACTTCCTGTACCGAACCCACTGCTGGTTGGAAAAGCCCCGAGTTCCTGGCGCCAAACAACGCCTCCGCTATGCGACAAACCGGCTACCGTTCCCGTGGCTCCAAAGAAAACATAGACTCCGTTATCATCGACAACAGGGGATTCAGTTGCATAACTATTGGATGGATGGATTGGGAATTTGGGAAACCCCTCATCGATTGTCTTGCTCCACTCGAACTTGCCATCGATCGCGTCATAGCAATGGACTTGCCATTGGAAGTTGATCTTGGGCGGAGCGGACATTCCGCCCAGTCCCATACTCTGCGGTGTCTTCACTCCATCATTGAAATCCTTTGGGCGGAATTCCTTGTCGCCGACCGCCGAGGTCACGTAAAGCTTGTTCTGCCAAATCACCGGTTGTGACCAGCCAGAACCTGGTACCTTGATCGTCCAAGCCAGGTTGCGATCTGCTGACCATTCGAGTGGGATCTGTTGGTTCTGTATAACTCCCCGTCCACCGGTTCCTCGAAATTGGTTGAAACCCTCCGCCAGAACTTGGCTCGCAAATCCAACCCAAAGAGAAACTACCGCCGAAAATACAACGACTCTCATTTTCAAATCGCTCCACACCATGAATCAAAGACCCCACTATGATGCGAACGAGTCAAGTCGCAACTACTCGGACGGGTTTGGCTCAGAGGTCGTTTCGGGATCGACCAATTCGTCCGGCCCAGATTTTTTCTCTCGCCACGTTGGTTTGCGTTGGCGAGCGCGCGGGTGATGCGATGCCTGCATTTCGCGGATCGATTTCTCGTCCAGTGTTTTTGACAACGGCCTAGCTGGCGTCTGTACGATCGTCGCCTCTAGCTTTTGTTCGTCGAGTCTCAAGATCTCATTGATTTCAAACTCAACTTCCTGATTCTCCTCTAGGAAGCGGCCCTGGAGCCCGCCTCGTAGCGCGGAGAAGTGGAAGAAAACGTCGTCGCGAAAATGGTCCGTCTTGATGAAGCCGAACTTACGATCCGGTATCAACTTGATAATGTGTCCTACTCGCATGGATTAACCTCGCCCCTCAGGACGCAATCGCCCCACACTGCTTTGAAAGTACTTTTTTCGACGGGCTACAACAGCGTCTCGATGCTGACTTTCCGAAAGATCGTCCAAATTGGATTGGCAATAACGACAGCCAATCTTCTCTAGATGAAACTTGATGTAGTCCGCTTGATCGTCCATCATGGCGCCCAGCAGATAACTGCCAAGATCTTCGCGGCTTGGACAACTCAATCGATGCCGACGCCAAATGTCGCCGACCGTGTGCACTCCACTGTCCCGTCGACCGATGACTTGGCCCAGCTGCTGACGCAAGGCTTCATTGTTGCGCAATGCTGCTTCGATGCGTGCCATCAAGTCTGATGGCAACGACTCCTCGATGTAGGCCAACAATGTCGTATCGTTAAACATTTCCATTAGAGGTTTCTCAACGCACCAACTGCCAGCGTTACGTTCTGTCCACCAAAGCCGAAGCTGTTGTTGAGCGCTACTTTGATCTTCGATGGTCGGGCGACGTTTGCAATATAGTCCAAGTCGCAATCGGGATCGGATGTTTCTTGATTAATGGTTGGGGGCAGGACACCGTCCCGAATGGCCATCAAGCAGACAATCATTTCCGTCACACCAGCGGCAGCAATCAAGTGCCCCATCATGCTCTTCGTGCTGGAAACAGGAGTTAGTATCGCCCGATCGCCAAACACGCCTTTACATGCTAGTGTCTCGGTTCGATCGTTGACGGTTGTGCTCGTTCCGTGTGCGTTGACATAGCCGATTTCATCTAAATTCAGCTTGGCATCGGCAATTGCATTTCGCATGCATCCGATAGCACCACGACCTTCTGGATGAATGTCGGTGATGCGGTACGCATCGGCCGTGCTTCCGTACCCCAATACTTCGCCGAAAATCGGTGCTCCGCGTTTTCTGGCATGTTCGTATTCCTCAAGGATCACTATCGCAGCCCCCTCTCCTAGCACAAACCCGTCGCGGTCTTTGTCGAATGGGCGTGAGGCCCGTGTCGGATCGCCGTTGCGTTGGGAAAGGGTTGTTAACAAGCTAAAGCCGGTCAAGCCAAACGGATGAATCATGCTGTGTGCTCCGCCTGCAATCATTGCATCTGCATCGCCGCATCGAATCAGTTCAGTCGCTTCGCCAACCGCTTGGCTGCTCGCAGCGCATGCGGTCAAGCAATTGCTGTTGGGGCCTTGCGCGTCGAACAATGCGGCCAAGTGGGCGGCAGGCATGTTTGGCTCCTGTTCCAGTTCCGCCTCCACGTCGAGAATCTCACGTCCACGTCGGAGAAAAGCTGCCAAATCGAATGGTCCGTGCTCGACGCCAGCCGCCATCATGTTGGTGAAATTTGGAAAGTCCTGGTTGCCTTCTCCGGCCCCCATGTAGACACCGATACGGGTCGGCGCCATGCCCGACTCGAGGATGCCGGATTGCGCGACGGCTTGTTTCGCTGCACCGACTGCAAATCGAGTATGTCGTCCGCGGTGCTGCCATGCGGCAACGTCCTCGCCCGCTTGAGAGATACTCCAATTCTTGACTTCTGCGGCGATGGTGGTCGGGTAGCCTGTTGGGTCAAAGACCGTAATCTGGCCAACTCCGCTTTTGCTCTCTTGGAGCGCAGACCAAACCGTTTGAACATCGTGTCCAAGCGGATTTATCATTCCAATACCGGTAACAACCACGCGGCGGCGCATCAACGCAATCACTCCCATTTTCGGTGTCTGCAAAAATCAAACCCATGGCGATTGCGAAAGGCGTCCTACTTAGGCTCGCCATCGATTGCAAATCAAAGCTAACTTGGCTTTGTCTGCGCGACCGCGCGACCTAGTATCAACCCTCGCGCCGCTTGGCGTTCAGCCTCGAGCATGTGCTCAGGCGCATGTATTCTATTCCCGTTTTGATCCACAGCAACATCGAACAGCTTCAGAATACGCAGTGTTCGCAGCAAATCTTCGGGTGGAAACAATCCGGTTTCACCAAAACGGTCATCCAAGAAGGCAAAAGAAAGCTCCAATTCGGCTCTTACCTGCCCATTTACTCTGACGGTTCCCTCAACAATGGCACCGGACGGCTTTTTGTCCTGAACAACTGCCGTCAAAAAAATCTGATCGCCAGGGACGGTCAATTCGTGAAAGATCGCTTTCGATACTTTCGCCAAAACCGTTTTCGTTTGAAACCCACCAGCCTCCGAAACCAGCAAACCGCCGGTTTGAGCCATCCCCTCTATGATGAGGGAATGGGGATAATGCGGATGACCAGGCAAATAGTCATCGATTGGCTCTTCGCCAAAAGAGACGTTTTTAATGGTGGTCGCACGCGTATCGCGTACGAACTCAGTAAATCGATCGATCCAAAACCAACGCATTTATTCTCTCAAACGCAATCAAGCGATTTTGGATTCGACATATCGGCACAAGTCACTGACGGTCAGCAAGTCCCCGAAATCCTGAACGCGAGGGTTCGTTTCGAATTTGCTAAGATCAGCCCAAGGCATGCGTTTCTTTAATTCGGCGATCCCAGTTGCAGTCACTTTACCGTCTTGCACATAGGTGCTTTCGGTCAAAATGTCTTTTGGAAATAGGTCCTCTGTCGCAACCTTGATGCCGAAGCTTTTTTCCAGCTTGAAAACGATATCGAGGAAGTCGATGGACTCTGCGCCCAAGTCGCCAACCATCGTTGCCTGAGGGGTTACCTCATCATCGTCGACGCCTAGTGCGTCAATAAGAGCGGCTTGAACCTTGGAAAAAACATCTTCGCTAACTTGCATTTTCGATTGTTCCTCGAACAAAGACTTTCGAAATTTCTTTGAAATTGTAAATGGTGAAATCGGGCCGACAGCTCTCCAAAGACCTTTAAATAACGTTTTAACCCCAAATTGCCTAGCCCAACAGGCTTTTTTCTTCGGTTTTAACCCGTTCGCATCTCCAGGAGTTGAGTCATTTCGTCCGACCACTCGGATTCGCTCCAATCCAACTGCCCCAACGCATTTTTGGACTGCTCAAACTGCTCTGGTACCGTCAAAGATTCGTCGACGAACAGGATTGGGCGTTTTCCTATTCGCACAAGTCCTCCTCGAACGCCACCAAGCCACTCGCAACGGACAACAATTCCCTCGCTGGCAGCTATTTCGAGCAGTTTTTCTAGCCGGTCTAAGGTTTGAAACATGATTCCTCGCTTTCGTTCCGGCTTGATTCGCTCCAGTGATATCGTGTACTACCAGCACTCGGGCGGTTGCAGTGGAAGCACTCGTCGACCTCCCGGCACGGTAGCGTCTGACCTTTTCGACCGCCATATCAACTGAATGCCTCCCATGCTGGAAAATCTTTCCGCCGAAATCCCAACGATCCGCTCAGTCGGTTCGCAATACTCTCCCCCGCAATCCCCAAGCCAAACGGACCGCACAATCGAACAGTTGCAGCAGCGATTGGCCCAAATGGAACGCTTGGCGGCTGTCGGTGAACTCACAAGCACCACGACCCATGAATTCAACAACTTGCTCATGACAATCTTGAATTACGCCAAGATGGGACTTCGAAACAAAGATGAACCGAGCCGCGAGAAAGCGTTCACTCGTATCCTGGATGCAGCCAATCGGGGAGCCAAGATAACCAACACGGTCCTAGGACTCGCTCGCAATCGCAGCGGTGACATGGAGCCAACCAGCCTCGTTCCCCTCATCGAAGATACCCTCGTTTTGCTCGAGCGCGAAATGCAGAAGTACCGCGTTGCCATCGAAACTCAGTTCGAGGAGGTTCCGAACGTATTGGCTGCCGGCAACCAAATTCAGCGACTGATGCTCAATCTGCTCACCAACGCTCGACAAGCAATAGGTGAGAACGGGACCATCCGCATCCGCATCACCTACGAGCCGAAAACCAACTCGGTTGTGCTGACTGTTCGCGATTCAGGACAAGGAATTGCACCCGAGATACTTCCTAAAATCTTTGAGCCGTTCTTTACCACCAAGAACGGTCCCGATAGCAGCGGTAAAGGGGGGACTGGCCTCGGTCTTTCCGCTTGCAAAGAAATCATCGACCAACATCAAGCCCGCGTGAGAGTCGAAAGCACCGTCGGCAAAGGCACCGCGTTTAGCATTCGATTCCCAGCCATCATTGCTGAATAATTGAAGCAATCCAGGGGTCCGTCGCAGCGTTCCTCAACCAACGGCTACCCTATGCCAATCCTTCAGCCAAAAGCAAATCGATCGTGTGAATTGCTTCGGTTGCAATCTTCCCGCTTGGCTGCTAGCCTGTGATTTGCCTCATGGCGTGTGTTTCGCGTAGCACAGGCTGGCGGTCTGTGCAGTGTAACCTCCCAAATCGATGTCATGATCCCCCACCGCTTCAACATCATTGCAATGCTCATTGTCGCCGCCGCGAGCGGCCCGGCCGTTGCGAGCGACGATGAAACGATTGCTGTTGTCGACAAACCAAAGTTTACAGCGGATCAAATCGAGTTCTTTGAGTCCAACGTCCGACCTGTTCTTGTTCAGTACTGTTACGATTGCCATAGCACCGACGCTGCGGAGCTAAAGGCCAGTCTGTACGTCGATAGTCGCGAGGCACTTTTGAAAGGTGGTGAATCCGGAGCCGCCGTTGTCGCAGGCAAGCCCACCGAAAGTTTGCTGATCTCAGCCGTAAAGTACGACGGCAACGAGATGCCACCCGATCGCAAACTGGATCAGCGACAAATCGATGCGTTGACCAAGTGGGTCGAGATGGGAGCACCTTGGCCTCAAGCGACTTCATCGGCTGGTGTCCCAACCTCGGAGACACGCAAGGATTGGTCGAAGTTCGATTGGACTGCGGCTCAACAAGGCCATTGGGCATGGAGACAAGTCCGTCGACCAGAAGTGCCTACCGTGGATGACGTCAATGTCCTCAATCCAATTGATAATTTTGTCATCGCACGTCGGACACAGATTGGAATTCCATCCGCACCCCGAGCGACACCAAACATATTAGTCCGTCGCATCTATAACGATTTGATTGGCATACCGCCTACACCGCAACAGCTGCACGCGTTCGTTGCGTTAGCGTCCTCCGATCATCAACGAGCCGTTGAGTCGCTGGTCAATGAACTGCTGGACTCAACTCAGTATGGCCAGCGATGGTCGCGTCACTGGTTGGATGTTGCCAGGTTCAGCGACGGTCGAGGTGGTTTCCTCGAAGGAGACAAAGCACTGGAGGATGCTTGGCGTTATCGCGATTGGGTAGTAGAAGCGTTTAATCGCGATATGCCGATCAATGAGTTTATTAGATTGCAAATCGCGGGTGACCTCAGCGGCGATCCAACTCAAGCTGTTGCAACTGGCTTTTTTGCCCTCGGGCCGACATATCAATCCGACGGCGGCGATCCAGATAGTATTGCTCAATCGCGGGCCGAGACTCTCGACGATCGAATCGACATTCTCACGCGTGGTTTGCTGGGAATCACCGGTTCCTGTGCGCGATGCCACGATCATAAATTCGACCCGATCCCTCAACAGGACTACTACTCGCTCGCTGGCATTTTCAATAACTCGTCGATGCATGAACGTCCGCTATCGCCCGCTGATGTTGTTCAACGATTTACTGATCACAAGAAGGCAGTCGACGAGCTCAACAAGAAGATCAACTCTGTAACAAAAGAGAAGAAAAAGAAAAAGGAAAAAGACACGGAAGCTCGCGAGTTGACGGCGGAGGAACTGACTCAATTGGCACAATGGAAATTGGAACTGGCCGAATTGGAAAAGAACGCTCCGCCACGTTTCGACAACGCGCATACTCTGCACGACACAGGCAGCGAAGATATGAAGATCGCACTGCGAGGGAATCTCCTGAAAACTGGTGACATAGCTCCACGTCGATTCCTGCGAGTTATTGCTGGCGCCGAGCCGCCTCGATTCCGCAAAGGGAGCGGACGCGAGGAACTTGCCGCGACGATCGTCGATCCGCAAAATCCGCTCACGGTCCGCGTATTCGTCAATCGCATCTGGCAACATCACTTCGGAGACGGCTTGGTCCGCACGCCCAGCAACTTTGGATCGCTGGGAGAGAGCCCAACGCACCCTGAGTTGCTCGATTGGCTTGCAAGTGAATTCGTTTCTCAGGGCTGGTCGCTAAAATCGCTTCATCGCAAGATCATGACCTCGGCAACCTACCAATTAGGCGGCGAGTATGACGAGGCGGCATTCAGGGCAGATGGCGACAATCGCTTTTTATGGCGAATCAGTCCTCGAAGGATGGACGTCGAAGCTTGGCGTGATTCGTTGCTCTCGGTCACGGGCGAACTTGATACCTCGCTCGGTGGTCCAGCGCACCCCAACATCACCGAGACCAAGCGGCGAACACTCTATGCAAAAGTCGGTCGCAATGGCGATGTATTTGGGTCCGATGTATTTTTGCGTCTCTTTGATTTTCCATTGATGCGGGCGACGGTCGAACAACGTCCGAAAAGCATAGTGCCCCAACAGTTCTTATTTTTCATGAACAGCCACTTCATGGTCCAACGTGCCAAAGCCCTGGCGGGCCGACTGCATGAGTTAAGTGATTCGGATGTAGGTCGTATTCGACAAGCTTACGAGTTGCTATTTTCTCGTAGTCCAGAACCCGAGGAACTCGAAATCGGCTTGCAGTTTGTCAATGCGGCCATTGGCGAAAACGATCTTTCCAGTTGGGACCGTTACGCTCAGGTGCTGCTCAGTTCCAATGAATTCATGTTCGTAAGGTAAACAAAATGTTTCACCGAAATCCATTGCAATGCTTTGATCGTCGTGATGCACTTCGCCAGTTGGGTGCAGGGTTTGGCACGCTCGGTTTGGCCGGGATTCTGGCGCAGTCCGCAGGGTTCCCTGGCACGACTCGCGCAGACACAGTCAACGGATTCAATGCCCCATTGGCGCCTAAAGCACCGCATTTTGCACCTAAGGCGAAGCACGTCATTCAATTGTTCATGCCTGGCGGGCCATCGCAAGTCGATACGTTTGACTACAAACCGGAAATTGCCAAGCATTCTGGCGAGCGCCCCGAATCGGTTGATCGAAAATCATTGCGCAATACAAAGATGGGACTCATGCCGTCCCCTTACTCGTTCAAACAGTACGGAGAATGCGGCAAATTTGTCAGCGAGATCTTTCCGCATGTGGCAGAAATGGTGGACGATATCTGCTTCATCCATTCGATGCATACGGACACGCCGGAACATGCCAGCGCCATGATGATGATGAACGCGGGGCATTTGCAGCCAACACGTCCCAGTATGGGGTCCTGGTTGGTCTACGGCCTCGGGACCGAGAACCAGGATCTGCCAGGGTTTATCTCGATGAGTCCGCGAGCTCAGCCCCGCAACAAACTTGCCAATTGGGGCAATGCCTTTCTGCCCGGCGCTTACACTGGAACGTACGTGAACATTCACGATATGAAGCCGGAACAGATCATGCACGACCTAAAGAACAACTGGTTGCCCCAATTGGATCAACGGCAACAAGCGGACTTATTGGCACGGCTGAACCAGATGGATCTTAAACGCCAACTGCACGACCCACATTTGGAAGCAAGCATTCAAACGATGGAGATGGCGTTTCGTATGCAATTCGCGGTTCCCGACGCCTTTGACACGAGCAAGGAAACAAAGGAGACGCTGGAGATGTACGGCGATACCGAGTTTGCCAAGGGCTGTTTGCTCGCGCGTCGGCTGATTGAACGCGGAGTGCGCACGGTCCAACTTTCGCATTCGATCGATGGCTATGACATCGCATGGGACACCGGCCACAACGATATTGTCAACGGACATCGCACGTTGGCCGTTGCCTGCGATCAAGGGATCGCGGCTCTGATCAAGGATTTGAAACAACGCGGACTATTCGAGGAAACGTTAGTGATTTGGGGTGGGGAGTTCGGACGCGCTCCGACCTCAGAAGGTCAAAAGGGCCGCGACCACGATCACTATGGCTTTACAACTTGGTTGGCCGGCGGTGGTGTTAAGGGAGGTTTAAGTTATGGCGAGACAGACGAGTTCGGCTTGACCGCGGTGAAGGATCGTGTTCACGTCCACGACTTACACGCAACGATCTTGCATTTGATGGGCCTTGACCACGAAAGATTGACGTATCGCTATAGCGGCCGCGACTACCGGCTGACCGACGTCCATGGCAAAGTAGTCAGTGCGATCATCGCATAAAAGCCAAAGCAAAACGCGACTTCTCGCATGTTAGCGTCATCAATCTATCGAATGGGATGCGTAAGATCGCTGCTAAGCGGTTGCCACTCTGCTGATCCACCACCGACACAGCAATGCAGCCATTCGTTTCGGCGCAGGGTCAGCTCCTCTACGATCGAAACAGCCCGTTGCGACACTTCGTTTTGCTGCCATCGATCGTCCGGCGTTGCAAACAACTCAACTCGCTGCGTTGACTCCGCGTTAAGCGATGTCGAAGTCGACCATCGACAACTCCAGGCCGGTACTGCCACATGGACTTGATCCTGATAGCATGAATAGGCCAATTGATTTTTGACCGGCCAGTGCTCTGCCGGCAATGCATCTGTTTCGGTTACAAGATTCGTGCAGACGGAATCGGGAGCCGTTGAGTTCACATGATTGTGTCCGTCTAGCCATCCTGAAAGGGTCTTCAACACGGAGTTCGGCTGTACCATGAACGGCACGCGAACTCCCACCTTCATTTGGTTGCCAGGCCGAACGATGAGCGGCAAATGAAGCGTCTCAGCGTAGAGTGCCTCTGCATCATTGCCAACGTAGCCATGCTCTCCAATGGGATAGCCTTGAACACCTGCCAAGACTTGCAAGCAGTCGTCGGCAATTCCGAGTTGCTCGAGAATCTCTTCAATCATGGACCAAGCATCATCTAGTACCATCGATTGAGCGCCCATCGAGCAGGCGAGTCCGAAGACCTCGTCTGGATCCGTTTCGTCAGTAAGCGTAAGTTGAGCTGGGGCAGTATCAAAGGGCGGTTCCGGATCCCCCTCGTCGCACATCACACTTCGATAGTCGTAGGGAGCATCCCACGTGCCGTTAAGTCCTCGCGAGTGTATCCAGAGAATAGGAAACTCATCGAGTTGTGTCGCCCACTGGCCCAGAGCTGTTTCGAACAATCGATTGAACTGAGTTTGATCGTCTTCGACTGACGCGTTCGAATCCGATTCTATCATGAGCACGCTGCCGAAGTCCGCAAGCGTGGACTCCTCAATCACGTGGTTTGAATCCGTAATCAACATTGCTCGTTCAAGCAATGGATCGGACAGCGAGGATGGATCGCTAGGTGACAAAATGTTGCAACGTGCGGCGAAGTGAACACCGGTCCACATCGACTCCAGAATGTCAACGGGCCGAAAAGTATCGGCCCAAAATTGATCGAAGACAATCGATCGACATGCAAAGCTATTCAAGTTTTTGGTGGGAGCGACCGCACCGCCGTAGCAACCCACCAAATTCGTGCCCAAGCCCTCGACTGTCACGACGACCACATAACGAGGTTTGCTGTTCATCGGTTCGATTAAGCTTCGTCGGCTTGCAAGAGCTTGGGTTCGATCATGACTGCGTCATCCGATTCAGGATTGATCAACAATCCAAACTCGGAAGATAGCGGTACC
>JANMNR010000062.1:0-11197 GCA_031368325.1 Pirellula sp. | reverse complement strand
CAGGCCCAAGAGAACAAACAAGCTGCCTTTGATCCACAATAGTTTTGGGTCTGTGATGTTGCTCATGTTGTTTTCAAGGCTGCGGTGGTGGCTACCGGAAGAGCGAACGCAACGATAGCATACTGGTTTTCCAGAGGCATTTGCTAACGAGAATCGCACGCGATGAATTTAGGGGATATTCCCAAAAAGGGCATGTGGGCGGTTGGGCTTTTGAGAGGTCCTTCTCTTGATTCCTTGTCGCCGGCAGTCCTGAGTCCGATTGTTCATGCGGGTCAATTCCAAAAGTGGAATGGGAGGGCGGTTGCAGATCCCTTCGCGATTTATCGCGACGGCGCTTGGTATCTGTTTTTCGAACTGTTTCAAAAAGGAAGTGACATCGCGGTAATAGGCGCTTCTCGCAGCACTAATTTACAGGAGTGGGAACCGCTAGGGATTGTACTAAAGCAACAACATCATCTGTCGTATCCTTTCGTGTTTGAGCACGATGGCCAAGTGTACATGATGCCAGAATCGAAATCCGTCAAACGCGTCGATTTGTATCGGGCTGTTGAGTTCCCTCACCGCTGGGAGTTTGAAAAAACAATCCTGCGAGGCAGGGTGATGGATTGTTCGATGGTCAAACACCAGGGCCGCTATTGGATCTTTGCAGGGTGGCGTTCGTACGGTCTCAGACTGTTTCATGCATCGAATCCGCTTGGGCCGTGGCATAGCCATTGGTTGCCTTTTATACGAGGATATTCAAAGTCCTCATCCCGGCCGGGCGGACGGCCAGTACACGATAGCGGCCAACTCGTTCGATTTTCTCAAGACTGCGTCGCGTGCTACGGCCATCAATTGCGAGCTTGGAAAGTGAATTCCATGAACCGACTTTGGTATTCGGAAACCCCGCTTTTTAAACAGCCCATATTGAGCGGTTCGGGCCAGGGTTGGAACTCGCGTTGCATGCATCATATCGATGCGTATCGAGTGCCCGTATTAGGGTCGAATTCGTCGGAAAGCCAAGAGTGGCTGGCGTTTGTGGATGGTTGCAGTTAAGTCTCGCAACTTCTTTCCCTCATATCCATGATGAGACATAAATTGGATTTGAGGTCTTGCCCCGGAACTGTTGGCAGAATCGGCGTCTATGCATTTATTTGCGAACAACATGAATGAACAGGAGATACAGGATGATTTCAAATCGCTGACAGAACTCGCCAACGATTCGTCGTCGAAAGTGAACATTGAGCGGATGCTGACATTGCACTCGGAATCTCTTGTCGTAGCGAGCGATTGATAAGACTTTTTCATAAACCTGCTGAAGCACACGGGTCCCAGCTCATTGATGAATTCGAATGCACAATCGATGACTTTCTAAGCGATTCTCCATACTGTGAGCCGGATCGACCATCATCCTGCAAATCCTGTCTATTCCTGTTCGTTTGTCTGGTTGTGTCGACTGTTGAAGGTTCGCTCGACCACCGGCAGTTTTCTGGTATCCCACTGGGAGCAAGTTTGCTTTCGTCATGGTAAACTAACTGGTTCGCCACGTTGTAATCTTGCACCATCCTGCCTCTCAAACACTACCCGCCTAAATTCACCATGACCAAACACTTCAGTTTGCAGGCTTTCGCTTTCGGAATCGCGTGCCTCTGTCTCGGGTTTGCTGCTGCCGACGACAAGACGCTCGACACCTTCCAGACTCAGCGAATCACCGATGTTTACTATTCCGAAGGGGCCGCAGCGGGCGACCTGAACAACGATGGAAAAGTCGATTTTGTGTATGGCCCGCATTGGTATGAGGGACCCCGATTTGAAACGAAGCATGAAATCTATTCAGCCAAGCCACAGAACCGCGAGGGATACGCCGATCACTTCTTTGCTTGGGTTCATGATTTTGACGGCGATGGTTGGCGGGATGTTTTCACCGTTGGCTTCCCTGGCACTCCAGCATTCGTGTACCAAAATCCTGGCAAGGATATTGCGGCGCAACTTTGGACGAAACACCAAGTTTTTGATTGGGTCTCCAACGAGTCTCCGCAATTTCTGCAACTCGTCGGCGATGATCGACCCGAGCTAGTTTGCTCCCGCGATGGATTCTTTGGTTATGCAACAATCGATTGGGCTCGTCCGTTTGAGCCATGGAAGTTCACGGCGATCTCTGGCCAAGTTACCGACAAGAAGTTTGGCCATGGACTTGGCGTCGGAGATGTCAACGGCGATGGAAAGCTGGATGTAATTCATGCAAAGGGTTGGTTCCAACAACCGAACGGGCTTGTAGCGGGCAAGCCTTGGCTAGCTCACGAGCAGTCCTTTTCTAATGCCTACGGTGGCGCAGAGATGTTTGCGTACGATGTGGACGGCGACGGCGACAATGACGTCATCACCAGCATCGCGGCGCATGACTTCGGGCTTGCTTGGTTCGAGCAAGTCATCGAAGGACCGGATCGCAAGTTCATCCGACACACAATTATGGGTTCCAAGCCACAGGACAATGCCTATGGTGTCGTGTTTAGTGAGCCGCATTCAGTTCAATTGGCAGATGTGGATGGCGACGGACTCAAGGACATCATCACGGGCAAGACGTATTACTCCCATCACAAGGCCAGTCCGATGTGGGATGCCGGTGCGGTCGTGTATTGGTTCAAGTTGGTACGTGGCCCAAACGGGATCGATTGGGTTCCATTCAAGGCTGCCGATGATGCGGGTATTGGACGCCAAATCGGATTGTTTGACCTCAATCAAGATGGACTGATGGACATCACGGTCGGCGGCATGAAGGGGGCGCATGCATTGTTTCATCAGCGAGGAAAGGTTGCCGAGTCCGAATGGCTGGCGGCGCAACCGGTTCGCCAAACGGTCAAGCGGGTTTCAAGCGACAAAGCACTCCTTTTTGAGGGGGAGAAGCTAAAGGTGCTCGCTGCCACAGACGGTGCGGCCAGTGAGCAGGGGATGGGAGGATTCGCAGCGGATCAATGGAGCAACGACTCCCAACTTTGGTGGACAGGTGGCAAAATTGGCTCGACGCTGGATCTGGAACTGCCCGTCGCGGTTGCTGGCAAGTTTGATGTGATGATGGCATTTACCAAGGCACCCGATTACGGAATCGTTCAAGTGATGCTCGATGGCATTAGGATCGGCGAGCCAATCGATTTGTACAACAAGCAAAGTGTTATTTCTACGGGCGCAGTTCGTATTGGTCAGTGGGATTTTAAGTCCGGCATGCATAAGATGACTTTAGAGATTGTTGGAAAGAATGCTTCGGCGGTCCCTCGCTACATGATCGGTCTCGATAGCGTGCAGCTTGGGGTAGATCAAGGAGATGCACCGAAGTCCAAAGCGGGCAAAGCACTCAACTTGGATTTTGAAAAAGGTACGCTTGAGGACTGGACGGCGACTGGTGATGCGTTTACTGGCCAACCGATTCGTGGCGATGCGGTGGCTGCTCGTCGCCAAGATATGCGGAGCGAACACCAAGGCGACTTTTGGATTGGTACGTTTGAAAAAGCGGGGGACAAGCCGACGGGCACATTGACGTCCGCTCCGTTCGTGGCCGACAAACCGTTCGCGTCGTATTTGGTTGGTGGCGGAAACGACAATACGGTTCGCGTTGAGTTGGTGGATGTGCAAAACGATAAAGTCATTCATCGTTCGTCGGGCCGCGCAATGGAAAACATGCGGCAAGTGGTTGTAGACTTGTCAAGCCATAAAGGCAAGGAGTTGATGGTGAGGCTGGTGGATGAAGGCAAAGGGGGTTGGGGCCATCTTAATTTCGATGGATTCCGACTTCACGCCAGTCAGCCTGGCCCCCTCTCCAAATCGGAAACGCCTGTGGTATTGGATGAGTATCCTTTTGAGGGAATCAATGCCGAAAAGGCGGCCAAGGCAATGAAACTGCCAGATGGGTTTAAAGTGATTGTGGGAGCGGCTGAGCCCGATGTGAAACAACCTATTGCGATGGCCATCGATGATCGCGGTCGGGTTTGGATCGCGGAGGCATATGAGTATCCGAGACGAGCCGAAGAAGGAAAAGGCCGCGATCGGATTTTGGTATTCGAAGATACCGATGGCAACGGGTCGCTTGATAAACGCAAGGTCTTTGCGGAGGGGTTGAATCTAGTCAGCGGGATGGAAGTTGGCTTCGGTGGTGTTTGGGTTGGGGCTGCACCGTATTTAATGTTCATCCCCGATCTCAATGGCGATGATGTTGCCGATGGCGCTCCGCAAATCTTGTTGGATGGTTGGGGGTATCAAGACACACACGAGACGTTAAACACTTTTCTTTGGGGGCCTGACGGATGGCTGTATGGTTGCCATGGTGTGTTCACGCATTCTCGTGTTGGCAAACCGGGAACGCCCGACAAAGACCGACAGGGGGTCAACGCAGCTATTTGGCGATACCACCCAACACGTCATACGTTTGAAGTGTTCGCGCACGGCACAAGCAATCCTTGGGGAGTCGATTTCAACGACCGAGGGCAGGCGTTTCTGACCTCGTGTGTCATCCCGCACCTGTACCACATCATTCAAGGGGCACGTTATGAACGACAAGGTGGCGTGCACTTTAATCCATATACCTACGATGACATTAAGACCATCGCTGACCATCGTCATTACATAGGTGCAACGCCGCACAGCGGCAATGGAAAGTCCGATGAAGCGGGCGGTGGGCATGCGCACGCGGGCGCGATGATTTATCTCGGTGGCGCTTGGCCAGAAGTCTACCGTGATCGGATTTTCATGAACAACATCCATGGCCAGCGATTAAACGTCGATATCCTGAAACAGAAAGGGTCGGGGTACGTCGGTAGTCACTCGCCGGACTTTTTGCTAACCGGCGATAAGGCATCGCAGATCCTCAATTTGCGTTATGGACCGGACGGACAAGCTTGGATGATCGACTGGTACGACATGCAAGCGTGCCACTTGACCGATCCAGGCAAACACGACCGAAGCAACGGTCGTATTTACAAGATCGTTTACGGCGACGTCAAGAAGTCGAGCGTCTCGCTCGGCACGGCGACGGATATCGATTTGGTCAACTATATGCTAAGTCCCAACGATTGGTTCGTTCGACATGGTCGACGGGTTTTGCAGGAGCGATCTGCTACTGGCAAAGTCAGCCAAGAAGCTGTTTCTTTGCTAAAGAGGATGGTTAGAGAACAACCCGATGAAACGCGACGACTGCGAGCAGCTTGGGCTCTCGGGGCCATGGAGAGGCTGGACGACGCAACATGCGAGGGGATGTTGGCGGACAAGAGCGAATACGTCCGGGGCTGGGGAATCCAGTTGGGACTCGATTCCAAGGGAGCAGCCAAGACGATCAACTCTGAGACATTGGCCAAAATGGCTGCGGTTGAGAAATCGCCAGTAACACGTCTTTTTCTCGCTTCGGCAGCGCAGCGATTGCCACTGGCCCAGCGCTGGGATCTGGTTAAGAATTTGCTTACGAATGCCAGCGATGCAAGCGACCACAATCTGCCATTGATGATCTGGTACGCAGCCGAGCCGTTGGCAGAGCTAGACGCGGAACGAGCGTTGGCGATCGGGTTGAGTGCCACATCAACCATTCCGCTTGTTCGGAACAACATGTTGCGCCGAATAGGTGCAGCGAATGACGAAACGTCATTAGCGATATTGGTTAAGGGCCTAGGCAAAGCAGTCAAGGAAGAGGAGCAAGCCGCGTTTTTGGAAGCGATTCGGTTGGCGATGGCAGGTCGCCGGAGAGTGGAACCGCCCAAGGAATGGGATACGGTTTATGCCAAGCTTTCAAAGGGATCCGTTAAGATTCAGGGCCTTTCGCAGGCGTTGGGTGTGACGTTTGGGAACGAGGCCGCATTGGCCGGGGTGCGCGCGGTTGTCCAATCGAGCAACGCGACAACCGAGGCGAGAACTGCGGGAATCGTGACTCTTTTGGGTGCGAAAGATCCTAAGCTCGCACCGGTGCTTCAGTCGCTACTTAACGATAAGGGGCTGCGTTCGACGGCAATCGCAGGATTGGCTCAATACGCTGACCCAAAGACCAGCCTCGCCATTCTATCCATCTATGACGATTTGCCGCAAAGCGACAAACGCGCAGCGCTAACGACGCTGTCGTCGCGAGTCGAATATGCGTTGCCAATGCTCGAAGCGATAGAAGCAAAGAAGATCCCTGCGAGCGATCTCAGTGCCGATTTGGTTCGCCAGTTGGAGTATCTGAAGAACGAAAAGGTAAAGTCGCTATTGGAAAAGAATTGGGGTACTGTCCGAGAATCGCCTGCCGAGAAAACAAAGTTAGTAGAAGAGTACAAGGCGTTGGTTCTGTTGACCAAAGAAGCAAAGCCTGACTTGTCGCTGGGCCGCGCGGTGTTTGCCAAAACTTGTCAGCAGTGCCACGTTCTGTTCGCAACGGGTGGCAATATCGGTCCCGAGCTAACAGGTTCCAACCGAGCCAATTTGGACTATCTGTTGAGCAATATCGTGGACCCAAGCTCCGTCATGGCGAAAGAGTACCAGCCGACCATCCTGAACTGCGACGGTCGGATTGTGACCGGAATCGTAAAAGCGGAGGACAAGCGATCGGTGACGCTCCAAAAGGTGGATGCTATCGAAGTGGTGCCGCTCGATGAGATCGAAGAGCGAAAACTCAGTGACAAATCCATGATGCCAGAGGATCAGCTCAAGCTATTTAGTAAACATGAGATTCGGTCCTTGATCGCTTATTTGGGGAGTGATCGTCAGACACCCTTGCTAGCGACCGTCGCGAATGCTCCCGAATTTTTTAATGGCAAGAACTTGTCGTACTGGCGGGGTAATGACAAGCTTTGGTCGGTAGAGGACAATGAAATCGTTGGCAAAACGACGGGGCTTGCCAAGAATGAATTTCTTATCAGCGATTTTTCCGCGGGAGATTTTCACTTGAAGCTCGAAGTGAAGCTGGCAGCCAATGCAGGGAACAGCGGAATTCAGTTCCGAAGCCAGCAAACCGCCGAGGGGATGCTAGGGTATCAAGCGGATATTGGGCCGGGCTGGTGGGGCAAGCTCTATGAGGAGGAGGGGCGTGCATTGCTTTGGGACAAGTCTGGCGAATCCCATGTGAAGAACGGTGAGTGGAATCTCTACGAGGTGCGAGCGCAGGGGGCCAAGATCCAAACGTGGATCAATGGCCAACTATGCGTCGATTTGGACGATCCAAAGGGAGCCAAGCGGGGTGTCATGGCTTTGCAATTGCATTCCGGCGGGCCAACCGAGGTTCGGTTCCGCAACGTTGAGCTGAGGGTACTGGAGTAGTGTAGCTCCGCGTTAATCCCGATAGGGATTGAAGACAGTAGCCGGGGGTCGTCGCGAAGCGGCGCACCCCCGGGAACCAAAGGGCACGCGAATGACCCTGAAGGGGTCAAAGATTGTTCGATCCCTTCAGGATCGGAACGCATTGCACGATTATTAATCCGGTGGTGTCGCTCCGCTCAACCACCGGCTTCTGTCTGATATCCTTTCAGGATGAAAAGTTGCGCGACCCTAAATCCTTCGCAATACCAAACTTTTAATACTACACGCAGGAACCCATGCTTCTTTGGTAAGTCACTCGCCAGGGTCTTCTCGCCGCTGTGCGGGTTAAACATGAGATCATGCCATTAGTATCGCCATTGCAGACCGTAGTCCAGGCTATGCAATGCGTAGTTGCTTTCTCGAAGCGAGAAGCTAGGAGTGCGAGCTCCAGCTGGCGGATTGCTGAGGTTGGAAGCCAATTGCGGATCGAGTTGGTCTGCGACGCGAGCAACTTTGGGCAACCCAAGATACGAGTAACCCACCGTCGCTTCGAGTCTGCGAGTTAGTCGATAGCCAAACGTGAGATTGGTTTCTGGAGTGACGACGAAGGTGTTGAATACGTAGTTTCCTGCGTTGGTGTTTCTGGCCAATAGTCCATTGGCGGTTGTGCTGGTGCTGCCAGGATTGCCAGGTACGGTGATAGTTGATGAGCCATCGATCGCAACGCTGTTCTCCATGTTGCCGAGCCCCAGTTTGACCATGCCGGACAAGCTCCAGCCACGCTCTCGCAAAATTCCAGAGAAGCCTAAGGCTATTCCGTTGAATCGATTGACGGTAGAGAAACGGTCGGTGAGTTGCGAGATAGTACCTGCAGGAGCTGGAGTGTTGGTAAGTGCGGTGGTCGTCGAGTTGATCAGCAGCGAGTCAGCCAGTCGTGCCGTTTGGTATCCAGCTAAAAACTCCATACGTCCGGCGCAGTCCTTCAAAATCAATCTTCGAAACAAAATATCGCCACCGTACACCTCGCTAGAGATATTGGCGTTGAGTGAACCCGATGTGCTGTTCGGATAATTTACTGCAATGGTTGATTGAGCATTATTGGCGGTGCTGAAGAACGGTCGCATCACAACAGGTTCTGATGTGGGTGTGCTATTGAACGAAAGCGAGCTGTTACCGCCATCAAAGAAGCGAAGGAGGAAACCATGGGTCCTATTCTCGTCGAGATAGGATCCAATTTCACCGCGGACACCCTGAACGGCTCCGCCTAGCACATCGGAACCACCGAATAGGTTTACTGTTTCCGGTTGACCGATGAGACCGTCGGTGGCTGGGTCATTCGCTGGGCGACGAGTGGTAACGAGCTGAGGCAAGTTTTGTCCATCAGGCCAGAAAGTCGCCGCTTCAATACGGAATTGCATTCGTCGGAGCAGGCTGCTCACGAAGTTGGGTGGTTGAATGAGAATGGCAGTTCCACAACTTGTGCCGCATGGTTCGCAGGACGATCCTAGAACCATGCTGTTTGCATCGTGCATGCTTTCGCTTAAAACGGAGGGTTCCTCGTAAAGTGAATTATCTTCGATCGTATGGTGTTGGCTGGACCGAGCTGCAATGGGTCCGTGCGAATGCGCGATGCCAGCTTGACAGTTTTTGCAGCCCGCTTGAACCACACGGCTGGTCGGATTCGGCCCGGATGCGCGATGGACCGTGTTGGACTGTTTTCTGGTCGGTTCGGAAACTGGCTCTTCCTCGGTGAAGACCAATTCTGTAGCAGACGCTTGGACCACATCCGACTTGGTTCGCGTGTTTGTTTTGCGCGGCGAGGGATTCGCACGAGCATCGGGATCGGTGGATTGGTAAAACTCCCTATCCGTTGTTCGCCCGGTGCGGAGTTGTGCGAACACTGGAGTCTCAACGACGGCATTGCTCATTGCAAAGGCGCCAAATCCAAGCACGATTTTTAACGCGGATCGCAAGGATTGACGGCGCAAATCATTGTTTCTCTCAAAAGCCATGGTAACCCCCAACAACTCAAAACTGAACGACAACGCAGTACTTAACGTCTGCGCACTTTGTTACGATTACAATCGGAAGTTCTGGTTATGGAAGTTGAGTAAAGATGGCAGGATTTGACGGCCGGGAAGATCTTGATAGATAGCAATTTGCAGAATCGAGTTTGCAGAATATGAGGACTAATGGACTCTAGCAATCAAATGCAATGTTGCATTGGACCAATAGCCGATCTCTCGAAGGTAGGAACCCGTATGGAATTTGGGTTTACGCAAGGCACAGCTTTCGCTAGTGCTGTTTGCAATTGGATCAAGCGGATCTATGGTAAAAGGAATTACATCATGCGAAAGACTGTCGCAACACTAACCGTCTCAGCTTTAGCGTTTAGCTTTGTCGGATGTGCGGAAATGCGGCACGAGACTGGTGTAGTCTACGCACGCAACGTTGCATGGCCGCATCCATTTCGCGGTGCGGACGCAAACTCGGTAATCGCACCATTTGAGATTATGCGTGACAACGGTTGGAGAGAGAACAACACGCTAGGATCCACGCTTTTCTCAAATCAGAACGCATTGAGTGAGGCCGGTGCTATTAAAGTTCAGTGGATTGTTACTCAAGCACCGCAGAATCAACGCATCGTTTACGTAAAGTCCGGGAAGTCGGAGCAAGAAACCAATGCTCGGGTGGAAAGCGTCCAGCTCGCGGTTTCACAGTTGATTCCAAGTGGTCCGCTGCCGCAGATTTTAGTGACGGACATCGAACCAGCGACCTCGTCGGGTGCATACCAGACATTGGTTCACCGAGCCCTAATCAAAACGACTCCGACGCCGCGATTGCCTCAGTTTACGAGTATCAACGGAGCATCGACACAAACAGTTGCACCGGGTGCAGCCAACGCTGGCGCAGGTGGCAGTACGGGTGGCAGCAAGTAGGGTGCTGTCAAGCTCGCGGAGGTTATGCGAGTCCGCGCAGGACTCGCATATTGATCGCGTCCCATTCTTCGCCATCATCGTTAGTTCCTTTTTCTGTCTCCAGGTACATAGGTAGGGACTTTAGCGTTTTGTGCTTCAGGACTCTCTGAAAACCCTCTAGCCCAATGGTTCCAAGACCGATATGCTCGTGACGATCTACTCGGCAGCCACATCCCTTTTTGCTATCGTTTAAATGCAATGCTCGAATCGCACCGAGCACTTGGTGCTTTTTGGCTTCTTTTTCCCAGGCTTTGAAGCCTTCTGCCGTCGAGAAATCGTATCCAGCAGCGTGGGCATGACATGTGTCCAGACATACGCCAACTTTCATGGCTTCGCCGGTTCGTTCTAGAAGCCAGCCGAGCTGTTCCATATGCCAGCCAAGGTTGGACCCTTGACCAGCGGTGTTCTCCAATAGTAGCCAGGCGTTTTTGGGTGCGACTTTTTCGTGAACTTCTTGAATTGCCGTAGCAATTCGTTCGAGCCCCGCCTCGGGTGTAGACTCTACAAACGAACCGGGGTGCATCACGACTCCATCCAAACCCAGCAGTTCAGCCCGCTGCCATTCGACGATCATCGATTCGATCGACTTATGCCAAAGCTCGTCTTTGGGGGAAGCCAAGTTGATCAAGTAAGACGAATGCGATAGTGGCCTTGAAACGCCAGTCCTAGCGAGTGATTCCTTGAAAAGCAAACAGTCCTCTGCGGTGATCGGTTTCGCCGCCCATTGGTTGTTGTTCTTGGTGAATAGTTGAACAACATCCATGGAGTATTCCGCCGCTGCGTCCACCGCCTTGAAGTATCCACCGGCGATGCTCATATGAGCGCCTAGTTTAACCATACTTGCCTTGTTTCTCCTAAGCTGCCTAACTTGCCGCTGTTTTTAATACTCGTCTTGCGGACATCGACAAAGAACCCGTAATCTTTCGACGGACCAAAAGTCGGTGTAGCGTTCCATTCCCACATCATGCATTTATTGAACGATCCAAAATTGAACG
>JANMNR010000283.1:0-12125 GCA_031368325.1 Pirellula sp. | reverse complement strand
CTGAGCGAACCGCAAGGACGCAGGCGCCGAAGGTCAGCTTGATAATTGGGACTAAGTCGTAACAAGGTAGCCGTAGGGGAACCTGCGGCTGGATCACCTCCTTTCTAAGGATAATTACAGCTTGGAACACTTAGTGTTCCTTGCACATAAGTGAGCATAAATCTTGTTTCAGGAAAAACTCATCTAGCTTTGGTTGTGTCAACAACCACTGTGACAACCACCAGATTTCAAAATAGAGAAGCCCGGCTTAGTGCAAACTAAGTCGGGTTTTTTTTATGCCTGTCGCTAAGCTTCCAAGTAGACCAGTTGTTCTTAATTGTTTCTTGCCTTTGGATAGTTAGAATCTAGTAGGATCATTCGGTTCTACGATTAACCACTGCTTTGCTACTTCACCAGTTCGCAGTGAGTGTTGAGTGTCTCGAGTCAGAGGTGAATCAAGCAGAACGCCTAACTGGCATTCATCGAAACAAGACAAGTTCACCAAAATTTTGGTGCGCGAGGGACATGCTCTTTACAACAGATTTCATCAACGGATAAAGCGTTCATCGCATAGAATGCTGTTCGCGACAAGCAATGGGCAATGGGTGCGGCGTTGCGATAGCGAGGCAATTGCCACCGGTGGCAACGGCCCGTGGATGCTGCGGGTCATTACGTTGTTGTTAGGACCGATCCTTTTCGATTCCAGAATTAGAAGTCGTTTTATGAAATCCTTGAGCAAACGACTCGCAACCTGTTCTTCACGGGAAAAGGCGGAGTTGGGAAAACGTCGGTGGCCTGTGCCGCGGCAGTTCGATTTGCAGACGCGGGCAAAAAAGTGCTGATTGTGTCGACCGACCCAGCTTCCAATCTAAATGAAGTTCTTGGAGCTAGACTGGGACACCACCCAACCGTCGTTCGATCTGTGCCGGGACTTTCAGCGATGAACATCGATCCTGCGAAGTCCGCAGCTGAATATCGCGAGCGAATGGTCGGGCCCTATCGCGACCTGCTACCTGCCGCAGCCGTCGCAAGTATGGAAGAACAATTCTCAGGTTCGTGTACGTTGGAAATTGCAGCGTTTGATGAGTTCGCAAGGCTTTTGGGAGCTCCATCCGCCACGAGCGAATTTGATCACGTGATCTTTGATACGGCACCAACAGGACACACTTTGCGGTTATTGACACTTCCGTCGGCGTGGGCTGGCTTCATGGAAAAGAACACAACGGGCACATCTTGCCTTGGACCGCTGGCCGGGCTGCAAGCACAGCAAGAGCTGTATCAACATACGGTCCAAGCGCTTAGCGATCCCAAGTTAACGACGCTTGTTCTTGTATCTCGTCCGGAAGAAACGACGCTGCGTGAAGCAGCGCGAACCAGCATTGAGTTAGCGGATCTTGGCGTAGTGAATCAGCATCTTGTCTTTAATGGAGTCTTTCAAGCAACCGATCAAACTGATCCGTACGCAATGGCGATGCAAATGCGTGGTGAAACTGCCATGGACTATTTCCTAAGGAGCTCGAGAGTTTACCGAGAACGATCATTCCCTTGAGTGGAGGTGCAGTGCTCGGAGTCGAGGCTCTTCGGAGCTTTGGTAGCCAACATTCGGCAGGCATAGGCTCCCAGCCTGTGATGAAACCGTCACAACCTGAGGGTCTACGTCGCATCGAGGCTTGCTTAAGGTTGGGCGAACTCGTCGATGATCTAGCCAAAAGGAAGCATGGCTTGGTACTTGCAATGGGCAAAGGAGGCGTTGGTAAGACCACTGTTGCTGCAGCAGTTGCGGTAGGATTGGCCGAACGAGGTTTCACTGTCCACCTTTCAACAACAGATCCGGCCGCCCATATCGCAGCCACAGTCGCAGGTGACACATTGGCGAATTTATCTGTGAGTCGAATCGATCCGGTAGCTGAGACCGCGAAGTACTCGGCGGCGGTGATGAGCAACGCCGGTGGCGGACTGGACGATCAAGGCAAATCGCTTCTTGCGGAAGACTTGCGGTCCCCTTGTACGGAAGAAATCGCAGTCTTTCGCGCATTTGCGGAGGCTGTCGCTTTGGGTCGCGATGGTTTTGTGGTGCTCGATACGGCACCCACTGGACACACTGTATTGCTCCTCGATTCAGCCTTGGCGTATCACAGAGAAGTCACCCGTCAATCGAGCCAAATGCCTGAAGCCGTGGAACAGCTATTACCAAGGCTACGTGACCCAGATTTTACTCGCGTCCTAATCGTCACGCTTCCAGAAGCAACTCCAGTGCATGAAGCGGCTTCGTTGCAACGCGACCTGCGTCGCGCAAAAATAGAGCCATACGCTTGGGTCATCAATCAGTGTTTGTCACCATTGATGATTCATGATCCACTTTTGCAAGAACGCCAGCTGCACGAACAACCCTACATTCGCGAAGTGATGGAAAAGCTGTCTCATCGTACGGCGCTCATTGCCTGGCAGGTGGATCCGCCCGTCGGCAAGATCGGACTCGAAAACCTTCTGCAAATACCGATCTGACCATGGCGAAAGTGTAGTCAACGGAAAAGGCGAAGCTAACCTTCACTTGCAACCGCAATTCAAGACTCGATCAACTGACGCGGATTTGGGTGCAAGTTACAGCTGATTGCTTTGGGATTGGTAACGTCGAAACATTTTCCGGTGGTTCAGTAGCGACTGCTTTCAACCTGCGTACTGTAGCCTCCATCCGCCAACGTCAGCAGGTTCGACAATAGCGGGGAAATGGGTTTCGGCTTTTTTCTCCAAAAGTGGTGTGGCGCCGGTCGGGTCTCGCGGCAACGCGAATCTTGATTTGTCATCTGACTGGCTTAGTGGATGAATTCCCAATTGATAGGCCCCTTGGTCTCGATCCACTCGATGACCTTAGTACAGAGCCCAGCCGATTCGTCCTTTGAAAGTTCTTTGGCATGTTCTGCCTTGGTACGGGCCTCTTCCGTTTTGCCTGATACGTTTAATGCCATCGACAGCACCAACTCTGAATACCAATTCTCTTTCCCTGTCAGGTCCGATGCGAGTTTGGCGTGTTGAAGTGCATCGGCGGGGTCCTTGGCGCTCTTGCCTGGACGAATGGCAATCAAGACAGCAATAAATCGTCGAGCAGCTATTTCGTGGTCTTGTAGCGCCAGAAGTCCGGATAGCTCGTTCTTTGCAGTCGAGAAATCACCCTGCGACGCAGCCAACTTGGCTCTGAGCCATTTCACATAGGGGTTTTTCGGGGCTGATCCAATAGCTTTGGTGAGGTCCAATTTGGATTTTTGCTTGTCGCTATGGGTCAGAGCCCGGGCCGAATAAGCGATTGGATTCAGGTTGGTGTCCATTCGAATCGCCGCATCCAGTGTTTTAATCGCATCGCCGGGCCGCCCCAAACGTGTTTCAAGAAGCCCCTGCGCAATCAAGGCAGGCACATTGAGAGGGGACCTTGCCTTCATCGCTTCGAGGGCTTCTTCGTTTTCTTGAACCGTTCGGATGCACTCTGGATCTGTATGCCGCCAATACGGATCAAACTGGCTTGGCCATTTTTGTTGCCAAGTAGAAAACTCTTTCCGAAGCATTTCAAAATCGCGAGTCGCTTCCATTCGTCTTCGAAATACAGCTTGTTGTGTGACTGACAATTGCCTTATTTGCTCGGATCGCATGGCTGATTCAATGTCGATTGCGGTTTTTGCATTGAGTATGGCGTTCGTCTCCAACTCGGCGGGCGAAAGACCGCGCCTGTTCGCCCTGTTGCTGTTCGCGGGCAAATTGGTAGGCCGTTGCTGGGTATTCGGTTGCTGAGGATCGCCAAGTACCATCTGCTGAAAAGAGAGATTCGATAACTCAATCTGTTGTTGAAGCCACTCACTTCGAATAGACATCAAATCACCCTGAGTCTCTTCAAACACCTTCTCGATTCTCTTGTAAGTTGTCTCAAACCCTGTTCGCTTGTCCATAAAGGAACCGTAGTCAGCGTGCGCCCGCATGATTGCCGCTGCGATGCCTCCCTCTTCAGACATTGGGGACCCTTCGTGCGACTGGGAAAAATTTGGCGAAAGCAGAGTGCAAGCTGCAAAGCAGATTGCTATGCTTGAACGATTGACAAACCATCTCGCTTTTTGCCGGAATCGGATGTCGAGCGATGGCAATCCATGCGCAAGCGATACAAGGTTCATTGTCTGAAGCCCCTGTTTGTAGGCCTTGGGAGAATTTGCTATGCAGAAAATTCTACGTTCTGGATTGTCAGGTAACAAGCATACGCTGGCAACGGGCCTGGTCTGCGTGTTGGCTTTCGGTTTGTGTCGGTGTTTTGCTGAGGACAACAGTCCCTCTTTGATGGATGTTTTGAAGAAAGAGTCGCATGGGCTCGACGTCGACCGAGTTTCCCAACTAAAGTCTCTAACCGAAAATGAAAAAGACTTAAGTGCGAAATGGCATTCTGGCTATGTTTTTGTTGATGGCGCGTGGATGGCGACGGGCGACCTGAGCGAAGCGCAGTTATCATCCGCCATGGAGTCTTACATAAAATTGCGAGGAACCGAAAAATTGTCTGGCGATGCACACCGCAGGCTAGCCAAGTGGTGCATGAGCAATGGACTTTCTGAACAATACCGAGCGCACTGGCACGGTGTGCTAGAAGCCAATCAGGACGATGCCGAGGCACGCAAAGCGTTAGGTTTTGAACGAATCGGGAGCACTTGGTTTTCGAAAGAGGATATCGCAAGAGCTTCGAAGACGGGCAACATGCGACTGCACGACCTCAAAACCTGGATGCCAAAGATGCAGCAGTTTGCAATCGCGATCAGCAGTAGTGACACCCGGAAAAAATCAAAGGCTATCGAGGAAATCAAGGGCATAGATGATACAAGTGCCATTCAGGCTCTGTACATAACCGCAGTTCAATTGCGTGGAGACTATGCGAGGCCATTCGTGGAGGTGATTAAGAAGCATAGGAGTGCCGAAGCATGCTTGGCTCTCGTCAAGATTGCGGTCGCATCCCCTGAATCCGTCGCCGCAGAAATTGCCATTGATGGAGTTAAAGAATACAGGCTTGAGTTTTTTGTCCCCGAGTTGCTTGCGTTGATCGAGGATGATGTAGAAATGCGTCAGGACCTCGTCGTGAAACCCAATGGCGAGTTGGTTTTGGAGCAAGTTATGCTTCGCGAAAAAAGTGATCTCAAGTCCATGCAGGTAATCAACAAAATGATCACTCTCGATTCTTCGAGGTTGCCAGTTGGAGCAAGCCGAGCTAGCACCCCACGATCCATCGGCATGTTTGGTGGCCTCACAATTCAGAGCGCAAGACTTTTGGTTTCCTCACCGGAAAACGAATCGGCGAAAAGCATTGCCAAGCGAGATGCTGAACGGCAGGCCGAAAAGGCCGAGGATGAAGTTCGTCAACATAACGCCAAGGCCAAGGAGCTTCGACAGAATGTGGTAAGGGTCCTGAATGCAACAACTGGTGCGAACCCTGGAACGTCTGCACAAGAATGGTGGAATTGGTGGGAAGGCGAGTGTGAGGACAACAGAATTTCAAGTAAACCCTATGTCTTGGGCTATGCGAAGGACTATGGCTCCTTGGTGTATGGTCGGCAGGTTTCGAACGTCGAATCCAGGTCCGTTCTCCCTCTAGTTTCCCCTCCAGTTCGTCGGTGCGAATGCCTCGTCGCAGGAACACCTGTTCAAACGCTCAGTGGCCTCCGAGCCATCGAATCGATAAAGACGGGTGACATGGTTCTCTCCAACGATATCGAAAGCGGCAAGATTGAGTTCAAGCCCGTGTTGAGAACGACTGTGCGGCCGCCTGTTGAGACCATGGTAATCACGACGAACAAAGAGGCCATTCAGACGACTTTGGGTCACTATTGGTGGGTTTCAGGGCACGGCTGGTTGAGAACCAAAGAAATTGCAGCTGGGATGCGCCTGCATACGGCAACCGGAACTTGTCTGGTTGAATCGGTCGAACCTGTTTCAGAAAAAGCAGTGACCTACAACTTAATCGTAGCTGACAACCACAGTTACTTTGTCGGAGTCGAACGGGTACTTAGCAACGACGCCACGGAACTGAAGCCAAGCTTGATGAAGGTTCCGGGATTGGATCCGAAGATTTCAAACTTTGATAGAGTCGTTGCTCAAAAATAGCTTGAGAAGTTAACGACATGGCAACCAGCCACCCTACGCGTTCAATTATAGGGGCGAAAGTTTCGTGGCTGAGGCCCTTTGAATCGCGGTATTCGAAACGCTGCTGTTTGAGGGGAGTTGCGCAGGTTAGTCATTTCGCCGCGGCGCAGATTAACCATTTTGGAGCTTGCTATATTTCCAGGAACAGTCGCGACGGGTCTTCGATGACGTCTTTAATGGTCTTTAGGAACGATACTGCTTCTCGACCGTCAACGATGCGGTGATCGTAGGTTAGTGCCAAATACATCATAGGCCGGATTACGACTTGGCCATTGAGTGCGATCGGTCGCTCCTGGATCGAATGCAGGCCGAGGATACCGCTTTGAGGAGGATTGACGATGGGGGTCGAAAGCAAGGAGCCGTAGATGCCTCCGTTACTGATCGTGAACGTGCCGCCCTCGAGGTCGTTTGGCATTAATTTGTTGGCAAGTGCCAAGGCCGCAAAGTCGCCGATGGTTCTTTCGATTTCGGCAAAGCTCATCTTTTCGACGTTTCGAAGCACAGGCACAACGAGCCCCTTGCCACCGCCAATTGCAATACCGATGTCGCAGTAGTTGCGGTAGACAATGTTGTTTCCGCGGACTTCGGCATTGACAGAAGGATAGCGTTTGAGGGCTTCGCAGGCGGCTTTGGCAAAGAAGGACATGAAACCCAGTTTCACGCCGTGCTTTTCATTAAAGGCGTCTTTGTACTTGGTGCGCAGCTGCATGACAGGCTGCATGTCGACTTCGTTGAAAGTCGTTAGCAGTGCGGCGTTGTGTTGAGCTTGTACCAATCGCGTTGCGATCGTTCGGCGGATCATGCTCATCGGCTTGATCTCTTCGCTCCGATTGGGGCTGCCCTGTTGCATCAAGGACTGCGAAGGAGATGAGGTGTTGGTCGAAGCCACTGCAGAAGACGGAGGGGGCGACGTACTGCTGACGCTGGCAACCGCCTTGCTAACCACTGAAGCGGCCGCGACGCCGGCACCAACCGCGATCGAGCTGGCGGTTGAAGCTGTTTGCGAAACAAAGCGAGCGACGTCTTCTTTGAGCAAGCGACCGCCCGGCCCGGTCGCCGGAACTTGCCCCGCCAAGAGATTGTTGTCGCCTAACATGCGTTGAGCGGCCGGCATTACACGAGCTGGCTCGGCTATTTGCGGCGGCGCGGAAATCGAAGCGGAGGGGCCCGCAACGGGAGTTGCGACCGGCATCTGGGGAGGGGGGGATGCAGGTGCGGGTGCCGCTGCGGTTTTTGGCGATGGTTGAAACGAAGCGATCACGTCGCCGACCGCGGCAAACTCCTCGCTCTTTCTCAAAATCTTTACCAGAATCCCATCTTCGGGTGCAGAGATTTGGACGGATGCTTTCTCGGTTTCGAGATCGACCAAGTCTGTGCCGGCGGCGACCCAATCCCCTTCTTTCTTAAGCCACTGTCCAATCTGGACTTCGGAAATACTTTCGCCAACGGAAGGAACAGTAATATCGGTCATGGGAAGTTGAATAGTTCGGGGGAAACTGGAGTCGTCGACTCAAATGCTGCTGCCAAAAGCATATATCAAGTGTGCCTTGGTGTCATCCGCTAGGGAACGAGTACAATCCTGGATTCTCAGGTTTCTCTTCGTTTCTCGGGCGATTGAATGGGCGATTCATGCTGAACCAGATAGATTCCACCCATCTCACGCAATTGGGCAACTCCGACTTGTACGTAAGTCGAGTGGGACTTGGATGCTGGCCCATGTCTGGCATTAGTTCCCTGGGCGTGACCGACGAACTTTCGGAAGCCACGATTCATGCGGCTTTGGCTCAGGGGATCAATTTTTTCGATACGGCCTATTCCTATGGGTACGATGGCCGCAGCGATCGAGTGCTTGGCAAGGCGTTGAAAAACCAGAGAGCGAGAGCGGTTATCGCACATAAAGTGGGATCGCACTGGGACAGCGCAAAACAACGCGTTGTCGATGGAAGCCGTGCCACGTTGATCGCTCACGCCCAAGAATGCCTTTCGCGTCTAGGGACGGATTACGTCGACGTGATGTACTTGCATTGCCCCGACCCTTTGGTTCCGATCGAGGAATCTGCCGAAGCCATCGCCGAGATTTGCAAACGAGGTTGGGCACGTTTCGCCGCAGTTTCTAACGTGAATCTAGAACAAGCAAGACGGTTCTGTGCGGTTTGTCCCGTCGTTGCCATTCAGCCTTACTTTAATATGTTTCAACAGGATTCCGTTCGCGAGCTCTATGCGTTCACATCTTCGAGCAACATTTCGATGGTCTGCTTTTGGGTATTGATGAAGGGATTGCTTTCTGGCCGACTGAAGCGAGACCATGTTTTTGATCCGGCGGACCGCAGGCTAACCTACCCCATCTTTCAAGGCCAAGCTTGGCAAGACGCACAGAACGTACTGGACCGACTGCGGCATATCGCTAATGAGCTAGATTGTACCGTCGCACAATTGGTGGTTGCTTGGTCGCTGACGCGGCCAGGAGTCAACGTGGCGCTATTGGGTGCCAAACGTCCAGAACAGATCATAGAGTCCGCTCAATCGATGCACATGAAGCTCGATGCGGAGTTGATTGAACAAATAAATGCACTGGTGCCCCTTCCCTAATCGATATCGAAACGGTAAATGAACCAAAAAAACGACATCATGACCTGATGGGAATCGGACGACGATCAATCTGTTGCGAATACTCGCCGGAATGCTTTTGTACAGCGTTCAAAACAATTGTTCTTGTTTGTGGTTGTTGGAATGGCAGTGACCGCTCTCGTGCGCCTTGCTTGTTTTGAATGGTCCGTCCTAATGCCAAAGAGGCCTAGAAGTTGGTCGGGAAGGCTTGGCCCGAAAACCATTTCGGCTTTCGAAAGTACCCATTGCTTCGTGATCGAATTACCGCCGAATTCGAGATTGTGCGATATGTTGGTTGAGGTTCGAAGAGCGCTGCGCGGTGCTAGTTCTCGCGGCACCAAAGATACGAATCCCAGAGAGTAAAGCGATTGTCCTCAATCGCTTCTTGAAACCTGTAAAGGGATGGTAAGATAACGCCCGCTGGGCGTTGTCCCCTCTCACCAGATCTACCATCCATCAATTTGAAAAAACTGCCATGTACCGCTTAAATACGATCTTCGTCGCAACCATCCTTATCGCGGTAGCGTTTTCGTGGGTTAACCCACTCGGAGCTCAAGAAACGGCAATATGCCGCCAAGCCCATGCGCACAACGACTACTTGCATGATCGTCCGCTCCTGGATGCACTCGATAGGGGGTTTTGTAGTGTCGAAGCCGATATTTACTTAGTAGATGGGAAGCTGCTTGTCGCGCATACACAGTCCGAACTTTCACCGGATCGAACGCTTCGATCGCTCTATTTGGATCCGTTGCGAGCTCGCATCCAAAAGCACTCTGGCAAAGTCCATGCAGGCGGGGGCGAGTTCACTCTATTGATCGACATCAAGTCCGAGGGGAAATCCACTTACCGCGCACTCCATACGCTTCTGTCTGAGTATCGAGATCTACTCTCGTTTGTAGATGCGGGCGTTCAACAAACGGGGGCTGTGACGGCCATCATCAGCGGCAACCGAGCGACGGACTTGATCTCATCCGAGTCCGTTCGATACGTTGGCATCGATGGTCGGTTGGCCGACTTGGAAAGCGATTCGCCGGACCACTTGTTGCCGTTGATCAGCGATAATTGGACGTCGCATTTTAAGTGGCGAGGTGTTGGCGAGTTTCCTACGAGCGAACGCGAGAAATTGAAGAAAATCATCGACCAAGCTCACTCGAAGAAGCGGCTTGTTCGATTTTGGGCCACGCCGGACAACGCGCGAATGTGGGCAGAGCTGAAGGGTGCCGGTGTCGATCTGATCAATACCGACGACCTTAAAGGCTTAAGCAGTTTTTTACGCAGTCTCGCCCCATCTCCGTAGTACGACGTTACAAGAATCGATCCTGATTGCGTCGGGCATTTGCATGCTGCTAGGCTTGGACTGTTCCTCGCAATGTATCGTCGACTGGTGTTTGCCTTATCGTCGACTAGAATTACGGTCCGCCGCCCTGTATGCCAACAATGCGTTGCGACTTGGCACGATTACCCACGTTATGTCGAACCGGCCCCTTTTTTTAATCATCAATGAAACCCGCATCGAAGCCAAATGTTTTGTTAGAAATCGGCGTAACGATCGTTGCACCGGCATTTGTACTAATGAAGCTGAGCGGACCCGATCGGCTGGGGCCACTCGGAGCCCTATTTCTAGGGTTGACCTTTCCATTGGCGTGGGGGCTGTGGGACGGCTGGCAACGGCGGAAACTCAATTGGCTTGCAGTGCTGGGCGTTGTGAGCACACTTTTGACGGGTGGCATCGGCTTACTCGAGTTGGATGCCCGGTGGTTAGCTGTCAAGGAGGCTGCTGTGCCATCGCTCATTGGAATCATTATTCTTGGGTCGAGTTGGACTCGAACACCACTAATCCACTTGCTGGTATTCAACGAATCCCTTTTCGACGTAGAGCGTGTTAACGAGAGACTTCAAAGCCGTGGCACGACGTCCATGTTTGCAAAAGTATTGCGCAATGCGACCGCCATGCTCGCATGCACGTTCTTTTTTTCCGCTATTGCCAACTACCTACTCTCTCGATGGGTGGTAACAAGTTCGGCAGGCACCGAGGCATTTAACCAAGAATTGGGTAGGCTGACGTTGCTCAGTTACCCAGTCATTGCGATCCCCTCGACGCTCATGATGCTCGGCCTTCTGTTTTGGCTTTCAAGACGAGCCAAAGAACTCACGGGGCTCGATCTTGGATCCATGCTCAAATCGGCAGAGTCGGCCGCTGGCGCTTAGCGCCCTACCGCCAGGCCTGTCGAGGTTCGAATGTTACCGGCCTCCAGCCCAAACGATGCCGTTCACTACGGTTTCGAGAAACACTTTGTCCGAAAAAGTATCCTTGGAGTGTCCGTAGGTGGTGCCAAAGACTCGCCCCTTGCCGTACTGATTTGTCCAAAAGACCGGATGGGCTTCTCCGTCCTTTTCGCTCTTGGACGTGGCCAGTACCGTCGTATTGGGCCAGACCTTTTCGATGATGTAAAGTTCGTCCATGGCCGAGGTATAGTCTTTTGGAAAGCCTTTCATGATGGGGTGATCCGCCTTGACGACGGTAACCGGGTATCGGCTCTGATGATCATGGCGTCGGCTTGTGACTCCCAAGAATTCTCGCCAGTCATCGATCTTGGCCGAACGATAGGTGTGCATCGCGCAGTGAATAACGACAGCATTCACTCCTTCAAAGTGAGGTTTGGTAATGCTCTGAATGTAGGCCTCGTCGTTGGTGTCAGCGAAACACTCATTGTGGATCACGACATCAAAGCCTTCGAACCACTTCGGGTTCTTGTACAGATCAATCATCGCCTTTGTGCCTTTGCCCCCCTGATTGACGACCGTCCAATCGATAGGAATTCCTTTTTCCTGTGCGGCTAACTGCATCGCCTTGCTCTGGAAATCATAGTCGTGACAACAGCCACCCGTTACCAACAACACCGAAAGGTTTTTCTGAGACTTTTTGGGTGTCGAGTCGACGGTCGGTTGTTGGGCGACGGAAAACGTTGATGCAAAAGAAACGAACAAAAGCGAGCAAAAGAGCAACGAAACGATTGGTCGGGTAGAACGCATGTGTTTGATCTCAATGGTTGGGGAGGAAGCATTAGCAGGGGCTTGCAGTGTTCACCCGAAGCCGGAAACGGTTTACAGGCGACTATTGTACTCCAGAAGGCACACCGGAGTGGGAATTCCACTAACTGTATACGCACCGAATCTGCTACAAATAGGGCTATGCAAAGCGTACTTCCAACCAAACCAAAATCGTCCTATTCCATTCCTCCGTCGATCGGCCTGAAACTAACGGGGCTGCGCGGTCTCATTTCAAGGTTTGTTGTAAGCCAAGCCTTGATCCTTTTCTCGATCTGGTTCCTGTCGGCTTTTTGGCTTTTTGGGTTGCTCGATTATTTGCCAGCCAAGTT
>JANMNR010000281.1:0-39303 GCA_031368325.1 Pirellula sp. | reverse complement strand
ACCCATGACCTCTTCCTTACCAAGGAAGTGCTCTACCACTGAGCTACAGCAGCTTGCGAGGGAGAGCGGGTGAAGGGAATCGAACCCTCGTATTCAGCTTGGAAGGCTGCTGCTCTACCATTGAGCTACACCCGCAATACCGTCATCTTCGACCGATTTTGAAATTGAGCGCATTGAAAATGGAAGGTGTAGGATTCGAACCTACGTAGGCGTAAGCCATCGGATTTACAGTCCGACCCCTTTAGCCACTCGGGCAACCTTCCAATTCAAACGCACAACTTCTGTCCAAAAAAAGAGCCGGCGAAGGGACTTGAACCCCCGACCAGCTGATTACAAATCAGCTGCTCTACCACTGAGCTACACCGGCAATTAAAAGGAACACCTCTATTCAGGCTATTTTTCGCCCTTCAAGAGTCGCACTAGTGTACAGATGGTCCAATTGACTGCAAGACGACTTTGATCCCTTTGTTTGCGGACCAGTCCCGATCTCGACTGGTTCGCCCGCATTTTCGCATCTGATGGCCAATCCCGAACATCCCGGAAGGGCAGTTGACATTGCACAAAAACCCTGCGAATCAAACCGACTTAAGAGGCCTCATGAGATCCAATGATATTTCGGGGATCTGGATTCTCGAGTCTTTCACGACTCCATCGTTATTCCTTCGCAATTTCCACTCCTGAAGTACTTGCCGCCACCTATCGAGCTTTAAATATGCCTGATCAACCGAATCCATCACTGCCTCTATTTGGTCGATGGGCTTGAAAAAACAGTCTAATGCTCCCAACCGAGTCGTTCGAATAATCGTCCCCATCGAAACAAGCCCCGTCAACATTATGACCTGGATTCCTCCATCAAATTTTTTGATTTCCTGGAGGAGCGTTAAGCCATCTTTTCCGGGCATTTCGATGTCCAAAAGAACAATTCGCGTTGAGCAGTCAGCAAGCCATGGCATTGCCAACTCCGGGTCCGTAATGGAGTGCGGTTTATAGCCACGTTTCGAAAGAGAATGACCGACAATGGCCAAAATATCTGGATCATCATCCACATGCAAAACCTTCCTATCCAAGCCTGGATTTTCCTCCATTAGACGTGATCTCCATACTGCTTTACAGATTTGTGGCGACTTTGAATTTCGGTTTACTTAGTTCTCAACTTACTTAGTTCTCAACAATCGCACTCCTCCCGATGATTAGTTGAAAAATTCCCCATACTTTATTGACCTTGGTTCCAAAATTTTGGTTTCGGCACTCGCTAGGCAAGTACTGTGACTATTCCGACTGTCGCAAATTGCCCGTAGACTTCGTTGACAATCGCGTATATTGTTACAGTGCTAGAACGCCGTTCCACTCCAAATTACCTTGGAGCCCCACCTTCGGCTTTACAACATCGTGTAACTCTCCGACCTCGGGCCGGATTGCGGATGCCTCAAAAATATATCCAACAATCATTTTGCGCTTTGGTCTCGCTTGTTTTTACAGCGGGAACGATGGCATTTTCATTTTCCCTCGACCGAAATGATGAAGAGCTCTTTGCAAAGGGAGCAGCCATTTACCGGGCGCAATGCGTTTCTTGTCACGGCGAAAAAGGCGAGGGTGGGACCGACAAATACGCGGAACCATTAATTGGTGACGCTACCCTTTCCGAACTAGCAAAATTGATTTCCGAAACGATGCCCGAGGAAAACCCGGACGCGTGCGTTGGAGAGGATGCGGACGCCGTTGCAGCATTCGTTTTCAAAGAGTTTTACGGAGAGGAGGCGCAGGCCCGCAACAAACCTCCCCGCGCCGCCCTTGCTAGGCTCACAGGATCGCAACTTCGTCAGAGCCTCGCAGACCTTTACTCTCATTTCCGCGGTACTCCAAAACGAAACGACAAGCGTGGAGTCCGAGCCATTTATTTCGATGGCCCCAACTGGAAAAACGAGAAGAAAAAGATTGAGAGAATCGACCCAGTCATTCATTTCGATTTCGGTCACGATTCACCCGGCGAGGGCATCGATCCCAAGGCCTTTTACATCTATTGGGAAGGGGGCATTCTCGCTACCGAGACGGGACGCTACGAAATCGTGGTTCGCAGCACTTGCTCATTCGTTATGGATTTTGGAAAAATCGGTCGCCAGCTTATCAACAACCACGTCCAATCCGGAGATAAAACCGAGTTTCGACAAATGGTGACACTGACCGCCGGACGAGTCTACCCATTCAAGATCGATTTTATTCAGCGCGAACGCAAAACCGAAAAGCCACCGGCCAACGTTTCGTTGTCCTGGGTTCCACCCAACGGAGCGGAACAACTGATCCCGACCAGGAATCTTGTCTACGATGATCTCACCCCCACGTTTTCCATCGAATCCGAATTGCCCCCGGACGATCGCAGTTACGGCTTTGAACGCGGCCTAGCGATCGATCGACAATGGGACGAATCAACTACCCGAGCCAGCCTCGAGTTTGGTCAAATCGCTGCCACAGAACTTTGGCCCGAATACCGAAAGAAACACAAAAACGACTCCAATGAAAATCGAGCCCTGCTACGTTCGTTCTTGACCGAAATTGTTGAGACAGCCTTCCGATCTCCCGTAGGGGAGGAACTCAAGGAACGCTATGTCGATAAGCAGGTCGATGCAACAGACGATGATATCGAAGCCATACAACGCTCGATGTTGGTGTCTCTCAAGTCGCCACGCTTTCTGTATCCACTTGCAGACCAAGAACAGGCGATTTCCGCTCGTCATGCAAACCGATTGACGCTGACTCTATTTGATTCACTTCCGACGGACGATTGGCTCATCAAAAAGATTAGAAAGAACGAACTAGAGAGCGTCGACAAAATCCGAGGAATGGCGCAAGAGTTTGTCAAGGACTATCGCGCTCAGGCAAAACTCAAGTACATGCTACATGAGTGGCTCAACACAAAAAGCTTCGGTGAAATCACGAAGAATGAAGCACTGTATCCGGGATTCGATGCAGGGCTGGTAAGCGATTTACGCGACTCGTTGGATGCATTCTTAGAGGATGTTGTGACGAGCGAATCAAGTGATTTCCGGCAACTGTTCTTGGCGGATTGGACTTACACATCGGACCGCTTGTCTCAGTTCTACGGCGATTCGTGGCTACCTCTCGAATCGGCACCCGCGGACCCTGCAAAAGTACCTTCTTCTCAGCTTCGGCGCAGCGTTAGCGACCCGCAAAAGCGGTTTGGTGTCCTTACGCATCCTTTCTTGATGAGTGGAATGTCATATCACGACACGACCTCACCGATTCATCGAGGAGTTTTTCTAACTCGTTTTGTCTTTGGACGAACGCTTCGACCGCCCAACGAAGCATTCACTCCGTTGAGTCCAGACCTGCATCCGGATCTCACGACGCGTGAACGGGTCGCATTGCAAACCAGCCCAGACAACTGTCAAGTCTGTCATACCAAAATAAATGGGCTAGGATTTGCATTGGAAAATTTTGATGCGGTTGGCAAGTTCCGTAGTCAAGAGCGGTCAAAACCCCTTGATTCTTCGGGAAAATACGTCGATCGCAACGGAAAAGAAGTTTCTTTCAGCGGACCGCGTGATTTGGCCGAGTATATTGCATCAAGTGATGATGCCCAGACGGGCTTTGTCAACCGAGCGTTCCAGCACTTCGTCAAACAACCGGCAGCGGCTTTTGGCCCCAAGACATTAAGAGAATTGACGGAAAACTTTCGTAAAAACGACTATAACATTAACAAGTTGATCGTCGAGATCGCCGTTTTGGCAGCGACACGCGATCCAGCATTCAGCAAATAGGGATTTCAAATGCCTTCATCTGTTTCTCGCCGTGAATTCATCCGAAAAACCGGAATCAGTGCGGCGGCTGCGAATCTGATGTTTAGCTTGCCTAGCCTCGGTTGGGCTAACGGTGCGGCACCTCGAAAACAGCGTTTGGTTTTTATCTTTAGTCCAAACGGCGTCATTCCAGATCACTTCTGGCCTGAGAAGATTGGCGCAGACTTTGAATTAAAGCGAATCCTCAGTCCGCTAGCGGACTTCAAGAGCCAAATGATGACGATGCACGGAGTCTGCAACCGTATCAAGGGTGATGGCGACGGGCACATGCGCGGCATCGGTTGCTTGCTCACAGGTATCGAGTTGTTTCCCGGTGACGTTCAAGGTGGATCTGACACTCCGGCTGGTTGGTCCAAAGGCATTTCGGTGGACCAACACCTTAAAAATAAACTTCAGGCCGATCCGTTGACTCAGACTCGGTTTGGTTCGCTCGAATTTGGAGTGATGGTCCCTGAGCGTGCGGACACATGGACTCGCATGTCGTACGCTGGCCCCAATCAGCCTGTTGCCCCTATCGATAATCCATATCAAATGTTCGACAAGCTGTACGGCCAAACCAAGAACCGAGCACTATTGGCCAGCGTTCTCGATGACCTGACCGACGACTTTCGCAAAGTGGAGCAATTGATCAGTGTCGAGGATCGGAGGATGTTGCAGGACCACGTCGCGATGGTTCGCGAAATCGAAAAAGAGCTTCAAAGCGAGATTGAATTGCGAAAGAAAACGGGCGATGTTGGCCATGCTGTTCCAACCATGCCTGCCAACGTCGAGGAGCAAAACGACAACATCCCACAAATTTCGCGTATGCAAATGGATCTGATGGTGAATAGTTTCGCTGCCGATTTTGCACGAATCGCTACGTTCCAAATCACCAATAGCGTAGGTTCACCCAAGATGAAATGGCTCGGAATTGACGAGGGACACCATCATCTTTCGCACGAGCCCGATACGAATGAAGTCGCTTATGAGAGCTTGATCAAGATCAACACGTGGTACTGTGAACAAGTAGCGTACCTAGCAAAACGACTAGCAGAAACGCCTGAGCCAGGCGGTCCGGGATCAATGCTCGACAATACAACACTAGTATGGACCAACGAGCTGGGTAAAGGAAATTCGCACACTCGAGACAACATCCCATTCGTACTTGTGGGTGGCGGTTTAGGCTTCAAGATGGGGCAATCGATGGACTTCGGAAAGGTTCCGCACAACCGATTGTTGATGAATTTCTGTGAAGCGATGGGACATCCAGAAAAAGCATTTGGCAATCCCGACTTCTGCGCAGACGGGCCGCTAACCGGATTAACCTAAGGCGTCGAAGGACGGGTTTCCACTGGATCAGCGCACTAAAATAGCTGCCGCCATTTGCTACCACAGCTTGGTCAATAGCGGCCCAGTTGGACGATAAGCAATGCTATGAATCGCGATGAAATTTCGAATCTGGCATTTGCTGTACGCTACACTCATCGCCGCCATCTTTTTTGCGATGATCAATTGGTTTGGTGGTTGGGCGGTTTTCGCCGTCGCAATTTTCACGCTACTCCTTGGCGCGTTTGGATTGCCGATGGCCATTTTGGTGCTTGCCATCGCAGTCAGTGGCGAAGTGAATAAACAACTCGACGTTCGAGGCAATAAAGCTGTTGTCGTCTGCATTGCCCTTTGGATGGTATGCGTCATAGCTCTGTTTGCAATTTTGACGATTGGGGCATTGGCTCGACTCTTGTAGTCGCGATTTGCACCATCGTGATTGCAAGTGGATACAAATATCAACACTCATGCGTGTTTTGAGAAGATCTCGTCCAACGCAGCTCGCTCCAAGTCTGTGTCCATCCACGAAAGATCGAGCGACGAAGTTAGTTCTTCGTTCTTCGTAGCGCCGGTTCCAAAGTTGATTCCGCTCGGCCCAGTGCGTTGCAATCGAATCTCCTGCTCGAGCAATCCATGAATCCAATCGATGCCTTCTGACAATACCTCACGCCGGTTGCTGGTATGCATTGCCATGGTGTCTGGTACTGGTCCAGCTACCACGTCCTGCAATGATAACGAAGCGATCGATGGAGTCGTTTGCCCGGGCAGAAAGGTCTCGATCCGCTCAAAGCTTCGGCCAATACTTGAACGGGTCGCATCCTGCATTCCGACAAAGTCCGTTCCACGAGTTAGTCGTCCTCCTTCCGGTGCGAACACGGTCGCTCGATCTACACCGCCAGCCGTTGAGTATGCCTCCACGTTTTCAAAGCCGCGAGCAAACGTCGAGAATCCAACACCAACGATCGACGAAACCTCTCCGCTGGTACTGAACAAGTCGTTGCCCACGGAGTCGTAGAGCGCAGCGCTATCGATGCCACCCGCCGTCGAATACGCAAACACCCTTTCAAAGCCAGCGACGTAGTTGAAATAGCCTGATCCGCCTAGACTCGTAAACTGAGGGCGAACACTCAGACTATCATTACCCACTGAGTCAAACACGAACGCCTGATCGTCGCCACCCTGAACGGCATGCACAAAAATGCGTTCCACTTGGTCGACCTTGAATGCATAACCAACACCGGTTAACTCCGCTTTATTCGGCCAAATGCTAAGGCGATCGTCGGTTGCGGCATCATACAAATAAGCGCGATCCGGCCCACCGCCGCCCAGGAATTGAATGTTTTCAATGCCAGTTGCTCGAAGATTCCATTGTGCGTTTTCAAGCGTCGCGAGACCAGGTCGGAGTTCCACTTTTTCCGCTTGAGCAGAGCCGATAAGCGTCAACGAGTCATTGTTTTGTTGCCCGTTCAACTCGATCGTCTTGACGGTGCTGGCGTCCAATTTATAGTCAATGCCTGCGACCGTTGCGACAATACCATTGCTAAGATCGATCTTGAAGTTATCTGCCGCTTCGGTTCCATGAATCGTCAGTGCCGTCCCTTGTTGCTGAAGCAGGTTGACGACATGAACATTGCGGCTTGTCGCACCGGGGAGCGCAAATTCTAGGCTTTGTCCCTCGGTCACATTGACGTCAATTCGCCATTGATTTCCTTCGATGGTGGAATCAACCAAAGTCCCGTTGGTTAGCGTTGGTCGCAACACTTGAAGCGTCCCTTGAGGCGAGCCAGCACCCTGTGTGCCGGCATCAACCACGATCGATAGAATTCCGGAATGCTCCGCCGTCACTTTGTATCGTGACGACCCGGTCAACGATTGCTCCAACAGATCGACCGTGCCCAGATCGACCATCGATGAAGGAATCGAGAGCCCGCCAGATCCACCACTAGATCCCCCGCCAGAACCGCTTCCACCGCCCGCTGTGCTGGCTGCAAACGTCCAATTCAGATGGTATGAGCCAATGGCATCGCCGTCAGCGACACCCAGGCCGATGGACTCGCCCGCGACCACCGAAAACGATAAGAGCCCATTGGTAGCTTGGACGGTCGATTCCTGGCCGCCTCGCCACAAACTAAAGACCGCATCCTCGACATAGTCGCTGCCAAGCTGAACCGCGACCGTACCGCTTTGTGACGGAGCCAATCGATAGACATCTCGGTCTGAAAGCGAGTTGATCCAACCGTCGGTTTGCCAACTGCTCTGTATTGTTGCCAACTGCGCAGTCGATAGGGAATCGCCAACTGCGTCGCGAGGTAGCAGGCTCTCAATCGCACGATCTAAGTCCAAGGACCGATAGCTCTGTTGTGTGAGACTGTCCCAAACCGAGTTGGCAGTCGATTTCAAGTGTTCGTAAATCGATTGAGCCGTTATGTTTTGAATCCCAACCAATTCCATTGCTTCGCGTACAAGCACACTTGCCCCGGCAATGTAGGGAGCGGCCATACTCGTCCCACTCGAGTTGGCAAAATCGTTTGAGACTCCATCTTTGCCATAAAAGTAGTCAGGCACGGTGCTTTCAATAGACCGACCTGGTGCTGCAATCGATCGAGCGTCGCGTTGACTGAAATCGCTCAACTGTCCGTTGGCGTCGATACTTGATACAGGAATCACATAGGGGCTGGCAGCTGGATAGGAGAGTCCAGGTGCTTTGTATTGCTGAAAGGAGTTTCCTGCCGATGCAACGACGACAATGCCGTCACGTTGCAATTGAGCCAACTCGTCTTCAAGAATTCCCCACGAAGGTACGGTACTGGAGTTCCAGGCCGATCCCAAGGATAGATTCACCGTCGTAATTGGATTGGCAAAACTATCGCGGTTTTCGTGCACCCACTTCAACGCGTTTTCCGTCCAGGCCATCTCACCTTTACCGGAATCGGTAAAGACTCTGAGAGCCACCAAGTCGACATTGGGGGCAACACCAAAGTGCACGCCATCATTGGCTCCGATGATTCCTGATACATGCGTTCCATGAAAGCCAGCCGGTGCATCATCGTAAGGCCTCGCGTCATTTTCCGCAAAGTCCCAGCCGCCGACCACTCGATAGCCCGGTCCATACCCCCTGCCTAAAGCTACGTGGTCGAATGCAATGCCGCTATCGATAACAGCAACAGTTTGCCCACCTCCCGTCAATCCATATTGCGAGTGAACTTGATTCCAACCTGTCTGCGCATGGGCTCCACTAAGATGTTGTTCGATGGGCGGTGCAACGAATGGTTCCGGCGTCTGGTTGACTGCATGCGTAACCGCAGGGGTGGCTGACTCATGGATGGGGAGCGGCGAACTTTCGATAGGACTGCAATAGGCGTCTTGCGGGCTCACTTCCCAAGGCATCCAAGGCATGGCCGACAACGCGAGTCGGCGCTCGCAGGTCTCCCAAATCGGTTGATACGACCAAAGCGAGCCCACCGATTTTGTGATCCCCTGTGGAAGCTTGCCCCCCGTCGTTACAGGGCAATTCGGTGAACGTTTTGTTTTCATAAGACGCAAGTGCGAAGCTGTCGCATCAAGGAGTAAATCGATTTGCAGCAAAAACCCAATGGACTTTAGAAAGCTAGGTCACAATTGGCAGCACAATTTAATACCGGCATAGACATCGGAGGATCCTGCTTTTGATTGCCAGCTTAACCCGCATTACCGATACAATAGGAGTTTTGGACAAGATTTTCCGTTGGATTGGTTGGAGGTGCATTTTCATTCAATCGCTTGCCGAAAAGCAAAAGCAGGCGAAAGTGAAAACGATTTTTCACCGAGCCTCATTTCCGCCAGCGGAATTCGCTGCTTAGCATGGACGCAAGCGAGCGTTAATCTGCACAAAATGGCGAAAGTGGTTTTGCCGCTTGGGTGCTAGGACAATGCATGGATGCAGAAGTCCGGTACCAAAAGCGGTCCTTTGATCTTTGTGAACCAAATTTCAGTTTGCGCTTGAACCGGAGAAATCGAATCATGGCTCGGTTGAGTTGGGTACAACGTCTCTACTGGCGCTCTTTTTCCAAACCAGTGTCTGAGCGCGCACTTTGCGTGCATGCGATCGAGAATCCGCTCGCTTCCATCCTAGAAATTGGAATGGGTAACGGGGATCGAATCAAGCGGCTACTCCCACTCTGCACAAAAGCAGATGGGACACCACAAATCCGTTACGTGGGAGTGGATGCCTTTGAGTCAGCGGCTCCAGGCGTTCCGCACATGCAATTGAAGGCGGCACACCGCATGCTTGCTGAGTTTGGTGTCAAAGCCCATTTAATTCCTGGCGATCCAACAAACGCATTAGCTAGAGTCGCTCACACCGTTTTACCTAGCGACCTCATAGTCATCGATGGAGCGTGGGGTGAGGACAGTCCGCAGGGCCATGCCATCGCTGAATGGCTTCCACGTCTGTGCCACTCAAAATCGACGATCTTTGCAACGCGAAAGCAGGGTGGCATACTAGGTCGAGTCGACCTGCCAATCGCCGCAGTCGAGCAATCGACAGTCAAGCGAGCTGCCTAACGACGGTCGCCTTTTGGGTGGGACTTCGACAGGAACTCAGTCCTAGCGTTTCGGATGCGCACCCTCATTTCGGGTTAGAAAAGTTGGCTCACGACGCCACACGTGCTTTGGCACCTTGAGCAATCGTTCGACCCTTCGAAGGTGGCAATTTGCTCATGGACGAAAAGAGTCCAGCTTTACTTGAACGTGCATATGTGGCTAAGTGACAAGCTAGTTTCCCTAAATCCTGGGCAAAAGGATTGTCCAAATGAGCAAGCACAAACGTGCACGCTCACCTTTTGGAAACAGTACAATGCACGGTGCGAAAGCGGGACATAGGACCGTACGCTTAGATGGCACGAAGCAATTATCCAAATCTAGATCGGAAAAAGTCTTTGGCGTCATACGCCCGATGTCGTTGCAATTTATGTCCACGCTTACGCGTTGGGTTTTGAAAACCTCCATCCACTCATGACACCAAGCATAGCCCCAGAGGATTCCAACAAGCTTCTCAAGTTGCTTGGCGTGGGGTTTGGCGTTGCGGCAACGATCGGCGGAACCATCGGGACAGGGATTCTGCGAAAACCAGGCCCCATCGCGGAGCATTTGGGCAACTCAACCCTGATCATGCTGGTCTGGATTTTGGTCAGCCTCTACGCATTCTTTGGAGTCCTCTGCACGATAGAACTCGGTGTCTCCCTTCCTCGCGCCGGGGCATGGTATGTCTATGCGAGACGCGCTTTTGGTGACTACGTCGGCTTTGTGACCGGGATCACAAGCTGGTTTGGTACAGTTGCGGCACTAGGATTTGGCGCCTACACAACCTGCGAGTACTTCGCGGACCTCGTTCCCGTTTCTCGACCGTACATGGGCAGCTTGGCAATCGCAGTTTTGATTGTCCTCACCGGCTTTCATTGGCTTGGAACGCAATCCGTCGGCAATTCGCAGCAAGTGATTTCTTTTGCGAAAGCTGTCGGACTGTTTGCTTTTGTTGTTGTTTGCTTTGCGTATGGCGGACAAGTGAAAAACGAAGAATTGGTCGCAACAACACAAAGAGTCGCAGTACCTGCTCTTTTCACTGGCCTCGTTTTTGCGTTTCAACAAGTGTTCTATGCGTTCGACGGATGGCATACTGCATCGTACTTTTCGGAGGAGAACACGGACCCCGCCAAAAGCCTTCCAAAATCAATGATCGGTGGTGTGTTGCTGGTCATTGCGATCTACCTCTTGGTAAACTTGGCGATTCTCTATGTCATGCCAATGGAGGCGTTAGCGAAATCTAAACTGGCAGCAGCGGACTCAATCAAGCTGCTATTCGGCGAACGTTCCGCGACCGTGGTAACGTTCTTTCTAATGCTCTCCATTTTCGGAATGCTGAATGCACAAATCATGTTCGCGCCCCGTGTGATCTATTCGATGAGCATCGATGGGCTCTTTATCAAAGCGGCGCAAACAGTCAACCGATCGGGAACTCCCACCGTTGCGATGCCGTTGACGTCGTGCTGCGCCATGCTGCTTATCGTGATGGGTAAGCCTATATGTAGTCGGCTGTCGGATATCGCAACCTTCTTTTTTGTCTTGGGTTACATGTCGGGCTTTGCGTCGGTCATTGTCCTCCGCATCAAAGAGCCAAACTTACCAAGACCCTACAAAGTGATTGGTTATCCATACGTACCCATCGTTCTCATTGTTCTGTCAGGGCTGTTCTTGGCGGGAGCCCTGTACGAAGATTTGCAAAGCGGAATGTTTGCGATCGGTTTCTTGGTTGTTAGCTACCCACTGTTTTGGCTTACGAAGACTTGGAACGCTCGCTAACTCGAAACATACCCACCTATGCACTATTCGACGATCTCCAATTGAAAATCATCTAACCAAGCCGTACCGCTTCCAATCAGGAACGCGCCAAAGTTAATGAATTCGGCTTTTTGAGAAACGTATCCTTCGATGGCGACGTACTGCCAATCGTTGGTTCGAACCGGCCGATCCTCCATGCTGTCAAAGAAGCCAATCGTTGCATCCTCGTTGTCAATCCGCAACCACATTTGAACTTGGCTGCCATTTTCAGCGACATCCGCTCGAAGAGCAGCGGTCAACCGTATGGATTTATTTCGATACATGGTCGCATCCAACGTTTGCATTAGGTTCCCCATCAGGCTGGGTTGCTCCACTCGACAATCGATCACGGCAGACCGTCGGCCCTCACATCGCTCAAACGGATCGACCTCAACGCGATAGCCTGCGTCCCGGCAGTGAGACGGAAAGAACCAACCTGGAACCGGCTGAGATACCGACTCATACCCTCGAATCTCAACGTCTTCGAAGCTAGGATTTCGAAGCTTGGAAAAAGACTGAATCGAGTTTCGAGGACTAGTCAGCGATACCATTGTAGATGGGAACGCTTTCGATTTTCCTTCTGCAATCATCGCGTTGTGATCGACTAGACTCGCATCGAGCGTGGATTGATCGGGGCGTTCCCAAACAAGAATCGTGACGATGCATGCGGCAAGAACCGCCAAAGCCGTTCCCGCATATCCGACCCATCGCGGCACCTTTTCATTCCACCGATGCTCACGAACTGAGGCAATACGCTCCGAGAAATCGTTTAGCATTTCGTAGGTCGAACGATTCGATAGATGAAAAGCGTCGATTCCAGACCTCAGTCTTTGCTGCACTTCGGCCGGGACCTCTTCTTGCAACTCGCTCTTCCATCTCAAACACTCAGAACTGTTCTCCCAGTCGTCCTCGAAATCGCTCATCGGTTTCCTCCGTTGATTTGATCGAGGTCTAAACAACGAAGCCTATCTTGAAGCAGAGCACGTCCCCTTTGCACATACTTTCGTGCCGCGACTTCAGTACATTCAAGAACCAAAGCAATCTCGCAATAGGGCGAATCGTTTACGAGACGCATCAAAATAGCCTTGGACAAATTTCCTGGTAGTTGATGGATCTCTGACAAAATAGCGGAAACAGATTCTTGGCATTCGATCTGCTCGCGAGGAGTTGCGTCAGGCGATGCTGGATGATCGACGTTACCATACCTCTCCAAAGTCCTTTGAATCGATCTGCGTTTCTTTACAAGATCGAGCGAGGCGTCAATGCATATCTTCAGCATCAACGCCGCAGGGTTTGGATGAACATCAATCACTTCTCTTCGCCTCCAAGCTGTGCTTAGCGCAGCCTGAATTGCATCCTCGGCATCTGCTTGATTGCGAGTCACTCGCCAAACCGTTTGCATCATCCGAGATTCAATTGAACGAACAAAGTCTTCGAACTCCGACGAAGTAATCGCTTAACTCTCCATAGACATCTTCGCAAAAACGACCTGATGTGGCCAGGATACAGGTTGGATACAACAACATCCATTGTAGTTCGGCTCGCACCACAGGTAACAAACCGACACGCCGCTCTACGTTGTGACAGACTTATTCAGGCCAATTCCCTTGGACAAAATCCTTGGGTTGGAGTTTTTTGGGATTTACCACCACATGCTTGATTTTTTTGCGATTCCACGTGTACGTGATATGAACCAGACCGTCGCGAGTCTGAATTGCTGCCGGATAACTGAATTCAGATTTCGGTGTATTTTCGAGCTGTATGGCGGCTTGCCAAACGACTCCATCCTTGGAAATTGCCACGTTGAGCGGCGACCTGTCCCCCCAGCTATCTTTCTTGCTAGCTACATGGTTGTAGACGAGCAAGTGGCTGGAATCGCTAAGCGTTAAGGCGTCGATTCCTGAATTCGGATTTGGCAAAGTGCTGGCTTGCATCTCCCCCCATGTTCGACCACTATCTTTGGATCGCATTTGGAAAACAGATTTTTGCCGACTGCGCCCGACGGCCAAGAGCTCTGTTCCGCCCAACTGCAATAAACTCGGTTGTATCGCACCAAACCGGATCCCATCGTTCAAGGCTTCGGTTCTTGTCCATGTGAGTCCATGGTCTTGAGTGCTTTCGATGTGAACCTGCCACAAGTTGGTTGTTGGTGATTCCGTACTGCTTGGGCACAGGAGCTCGCCACTCGCAAGCTCAATGGGCTTGTTTTTGACTGGCCCGAGTATCCCTTCCGGTAAGCGGCGTGGTGTTGTCCAGGTTTTTCCATTGTCAACGGACGACATCAACAGCCCCCACCAAGTTTGCGGATCCGGCCCCGCTTTATAAAATAAAAGCAAAGGACCATTCTTGGGTTGAAATAGAACCGGATTCCAAGTCGGATGGCGAACGATTGTCCCGTCCGTTTTTTTGTATTGAACGCCATTTGAAACCTCGGTCGGCGTAGTCCAAACATCATTCACTTGGCGCGACACCCAAATGCCTACATCAGGATGTTTCTCGCGAGTACCCCCAAACCAGGCCGCGACGAGTGTTCCATCGGCCGACTGAACGATCGTGGACGCATGGCAGCTTGGGAATGGAGCCGATTCGTATATGAATTCGGACGCAATCACTGGTGATTCCTGACCGAACGATACACCACATTGCGATGATGAAACAAACAAGACAACGCATTGCAGCAATCGCCACCAGGCCTTAGGCTTTCGAACATGAATCAACATGCGATGCTCCGAATTTGAGAGGTGAAATCTAACGGTCGACAGACCAACGCTTTCGTCCGCCGACGAAAGTGCTCATAACCATGCCTACAAGCTCCGTGCCGTTGAGGGGCGTGTTGTAGGACTTGCTTTGCAACGCAGTAGCGTCCACGCGCCAACGCTTTTCAGGATCAGCCACAAAGAAGTCCGCAGGCTTGCCCAATTCTAAGCTACCACCGGTTTGCCCCAAAAGCTTGGCGGGGTTTAGGCTCATCTTTTCGAAGGCTTGACACCAAGTCAACACACCGGGGTGGATCAGATGTGTCACAACTTGGGCAAACGCCGTTTCCAATGCGATCATGCCAAACGGTGCTGCATCAATTTCTAACATTTTCTTTTCTAGCGAACATGGCCGATGTCCGCTGCTTATGATGTCGATGGTGCCATCGCGAAGCCCCTCGACACAAGCATCGATATGCTCTTGTGAACGAAGCGGTGGATTCACTTTGCAGTTTGCATCAAATGAACGCATGAGCGTATCGCACATATGCGCATTAGCAATAAATATCCCCGACGTGACTTGAATGCCACGCGCTTTAGCCCGACGACACAACTCCACGCTGCCCGCAGTGCTGATACTCGTTAGATGCAGTCGTCCGCCTGTCGCCTCAATCAGTCGTAAATCCCTAGCGGTCGCCAAGTCCTCGGCCTCGGCTGGAATGGGTGAGAGCCCTAACTTTAGTTGCTCCAAGCCCTCATGCATGACTCCTCCACGGGACAACGACGCGATTTCAGGGTGATCGAAAACCACACGGTCAAACATCCCGCAGTATTCCAACGCGCGTCTAAGAAGAGCCGTATTTTCGATAGGAAGAGGACCGTCACTCAACGCCACCGCGCCAGCATCAACCAAGGATCCTATCTCAGCGAGCGACTCGCCACTCTGGCCTTTGCTGACGCAACCCAAAGCGTACAACCGACAGTTATCGGCCCTCACTCCTTTCTGTCGAATGAACTCGACGCTAGCGGCCGTATCGATTGGAGGCTCGGTGTTGGATGAAAGCGCGATGGCTGTATAGCCGCCAGCCAAAGCCGCTGTTGTGCCAGTAACAATCGTTTCATCCTCTTCGCGGCCTGGCTCGCCAAACTCGGTGGCAAGATCGATAAGCCCCGGACCAAGAACGCAACCGGACGCATCCAGCCGCAGCAGGTGCTCTGGTAAATCCCCATCCCGCGTATCGATACCCGCAAACAGCCCATTTATGACCAACAAGCGACCAATGCGATCCATGCCATTGCTCGGGTCAACGAGTCTTGCATTTTCGATAAGCCATGAGGAATCATGTTGCATGGGAGTTGTCTACGCGAAAGGAATTGGAAAGGCTGCGAAGCCTACAAACTGCGGCACCGTTACGCTTTTCCGCCCAGAAGCAGCCACAGTGTTGCCATTCGTATGGCAATCCCATTGGTGACTTGTTCCAGGATTACGGAATGTGGACCATCTGCAACCTCCGGCGTCAACTCGACACCTCGGTTGATTGGCCCAGGAGCCATAATCAAGATCTCAGGCTTACTCCGCCGAATTCGTTCTTGATTCATGGCATAGAGCAACGTGTACTCATGAACTGAGGGAAACGGTCTAAGTGCTTGCCTCTCGAATTGAATTCTCAAAAGATTCAACACGTCACAACGAGGCAGGATTTTGTCCAAACTATACGAAACCTCGACTCCCAATTTCTCCCAGTGCTTGGAAACCAATGTGGCCGGTCCACAAACAATCACCTTCGCCCCAAGCTTCAGAAGTCCCCAAATGTTCGATCTGGCTGTTCTTGAGTGTGCAATGTCACCAACCAAAGCAACCGTTAAGCCCGCAAGCGACTTACGGTGCTGACGAATGGTCAAGATATCCAGCAGCCCTTGCGTAGGATGCTCGTGCGGCCCGTCTCCCGCATTGATGACGCTGCAATCCAAATGATTAGCAAGCATGTGCGGCGTGCCAGGTGAACTGTGCCGAACAACAACGGCATCCACAAGCATCGCCTCAATCGTTTTGGCGGTATCAATAAAGGTTTCACCCTTTGCCACGCTGGAACCGCTGGATGAAAACTCAACCGTGTCTGCACCGAGCCGTTTGGCCGCTAGCGAGAAGCTATTCTTGGTTCGCGTACTGTTCTCGAAGAATAGGTTGGCAACCGTTCGGCCCTTGAGTAGGTCAAGTTTGGTCCGACCGTTCGACGTGGCTGCATGAAGGAATTCTGCATAGTCCAGGATTAAATTGATCTCGTCGGCGGACAAATGTTGCAGTCCCAACAAATGCTTATGATTCCACGTGTGTGGGACCAATGGAGCATTGATAAGTGCTTGGGGTGGCGTCAATGCTAATCCGGACTCGTGCGTCATGAACGTTTTCTCAGTGCTTCTAAGTTTCGGAGGCACTGATTCTAAAGTTCATTAGCCAGATAGGGAAGGAGCCGAATTACTTTCCTGGCTCGGTCGGAACAAGAGCCTCGTCCTCTTCAACAACGACCACTTTCGTTTCACCAAGGATCAAATCGCAATCCGCTCGAAGCTGCTTGACCGATTTCGTTGTTGCCAAAGTCAGCGATGAGAGGTCGGCTACTTTTTCGTCATTGAGTTCTTTTTGGAATGCTTCGACGCTGGCCAACAAGCTAACGACTTTTTCCTTTTCAACTGCGGGAATAATCGAGAGCAGCCCCTTCTCTTCTAGTTTGGTACCTGCCGGCTGCGTTGATTGATTCTTCTTCAAAAACAATGCCGCATTCATTGGGATACCATCCAGAGCCATGTGAATACGCTCAAATCTTTGATGAGCAATTCTCCTCGCATTCTTTACCTCTTTGGGCTGGTCTTCAAACGGTCTCTTGGGCTTTTGTGTTGGAACCACTCCACCGCCGAAACCACTGCCGCTGCCCTCGCCAGAGCTACCACCGCCTGCGGGACCGCCGCCACCTCGTCCGCCTCGTCCGGGTCCTCCACCACTGAATTCGCTTGAGCCGCTGCCCGAACCCGATCCCATGCCCATTCCGCCCATGCCACCCGCAGCCAACCCACCTGCGGAATTAAGGATCCGTTTCTTCCAGTCTTTAATCGACTGCTTTATAAATTTCGCGAGAGCCTTTTCAAGCTTAACGGAATCCTCTTCTGTCAAGTTCACGGTTTTTATGGTACCGAGACTGTTCAAAGCCACCTCGACCAACCACTCAGATTTCTGTTCGTCGATAATCTTGACTAAAGCGGGACTCAATGCTGCTACAGCAGTTTTCGAAGAGTCTTTCTCCGTGTCCGTTTTTGCAATTTCGGTCAAGCACTCAATGACCTGCTCCATCAAATAGTTATGTGCATCCAGGTCTCTCGTTAACGGTGCCGGAGTTGTTAATAAACCCTGCAGAGTTTGGGCGAATTTACTGCGACCTGCCTCGCTAACCGTGCCCGCGATCTTCAGGTGACGATTCAATGTGAACAGGCCTGAGACAATGAGAGCATCGTTTTCTTTTTGAGTGATCATCTCAAGCAAAGTAGGGTGAACCCCAGAAAAAGGCTTTCCCGTATCGGAATTGAGCCGTGACAAAAGTACCGCTGCGTTCACGCGTGTTGCGGGACAATATGTTTTCCCATCAGCGCCTTTGAGTGCTACTTCTCGCATTTCACGGAGGAAAAACGTGTTGAATTTAGCGAGGAGTTCTTTGTTTTTTTCAATCGCATCTAAGTCTTCGATAAACTCGCGTCGAGCGATGTTGATGGCCTCAGGAGAGGGCTGAGTTAATAAAGGAATCAAGTAATCGCGATAGTACCCCTCAATAGGAGTCAAATCCGCTTTCTCCTTTGAATTCTTGGCGCTGTTTTTCTCTTTTCTTGCAATATCTGTCGCCGGCTCCCTGTCCTTCAACTTGGCTTCCCGAACCTTGAATTCGGGAACCGCCTGCGTTATCGCTTTCGCCTCAAAGCCCAAAGTCGCAACGAACAAAGGAAAAACAACGAAAAGATACAATGGAATGACCATACCCGCATGTGTTCGTCGGCGCATTTGGCCACCTCGTTGGTAGTGAAAAGAGGAGCGACTAGTTGAGAAAAGCAGTTGTGGAGAACCCATCCCTATAAAGGGTACGGTACGCGTCTACCCAATGTCAACTTTTCCATTCACGAATCCATCCAGATCTTGAGAGTTTTTGTAAACAAATAGATAGGAAACGTAGGAAATCCGGATTTGGTGCCAGCGAAACGGCGAATCAGCACACATCTACCGGCCTTCTCTAAGCCGCTCACCCAAAAAATTGTCTAACTCTGGAACTGCAAAAATTTTGTTGACTGCGACATCGATGTCGTACTCGACTCTGCGGAATTCGATGTGAGGATACTCAAAAATGACAAAGCAACTTCGCCAGTCGCCGTCGCGGGGTTGCCCCACGCTGCCGACGTTTATCATCGCCTTGTCCTCTGGCAAAGTCATGTGGTACCCAAACTCGTCCGGTTTCTGGAATTGCATGTTTGTAGTGAACACCCCAGGAGCATGCGTGTGGCCTTGAAAGGTATACCCCTGAATCATGGAAAACAACTTTTCCATTTTCCTCCGATTGAAAACGTCCTCGGGAAAAACATACTCGTTCAGCGGGTTGCGAACCGAGCCGTGAACAAACAGCACGTTCTCTTCCGAAATCATGCGAGGCAATCTTGCCAAATATTCGAGCCGTCGCTGAGCTTCCGCGGGATTCGTTTTGTCTTCTAACTGCTTACGAGTCCAAAAAATCGCTTGTTCTGCCGCTGCGCTGAAGCCCTCTGGATCGATCAATGCTCCATAATCATGATTTCCAAGCACACAGTTTCCAAATGTTGAAACGATGTCCAAGCATTCACATGGGTTAGCACCATACCCCACCACGTCGCCAAGACAAACAATCCGATCGCATTTTTGCGATTGAATATCGCTCAGAACAGCTTGCAATGCTTCCAAGTTGCCATGTATGTCGCTTACGATTGCAGTCCGCACTTATGTCGATCTCTCAATTGGGGTTTGGGTCGCTCTGTTCCTAGCGCCCAGTGCGCAAACGGTCACCTAACATGTTGTCCAGCTCAGGCACAGCATAAATCTTTTGGCAAGTGATTTCAAAATCGTATACCACCCTTCGGAAATAAAGCTTCCGAGCTTCGTGATCGATGATGACATAACACGCTCGGTTGTCCTCGTCTCGCGGCTGGCCAACACTTCCAACGTTCACCATTAACTTTTCCTTTCCAAGAGAAAATACACCATCGCATTGCGACGGCTTGATAAACTCCAGGTCTGGCGTAAAGACTCCAGGCATATGCGTATGCCCCTGAAAGCAGTACTGCGTCACGCGGGTAAAAATATTCTCCATTTTGTTTTTGTCGTAAATGGTCTCAGGAAACACGTACTCGTTCGTTGGGTCGCGCGGTGAGCCATGAACAAACATGAATTTGTCCTGATGGTGCAGTTTAGGCAGCTCGCTCAAATAATCCCATCGTTTGTTCACGACACTCAAAATACCAGCATCCAATCGATCTCGAGTCCAATAAATCGCTCGCAAAGCAACAGGATTAAATCCGTCTGGATCGAACAACGCCGCTTGATCGTGGTTTCCCATGATCGTTAATGAGGTTTTCCGCATGACTAAATCCAAGCATTCGCAGGGATTAGGACCATACCCGACGATGTCGCCCAAGCACACAATTTGATCGACGGATTGGGTTGCGATATCCGACAGCACTGCTTGCAGCGCTTCTAAATTGCCGTGAATATCGCTAATCAGTGCTTGCCTCACTACGGGCTCCTCGACAGGACGACCTTTATCACCGCCTGGAGGCGGGTAAGTCAAAAATTGCTGTGAAATACACCAAACCGCATTCTAGTCCCTGTCGATAGACGTGGGCAGCCCATATGCTCTCGCCGTAGCGTAATTTGTCTTGAGCACATGCTTTAACGGAAAGAGCAACGAAGCCAAGGAGCTCAAAACCGCGATCGAGGCACGCTTCGACTGTGCACCGATCGTTCTCAATGGAGGAATCATGTCCGATTTGCTTCCTCCAGGCCGGATTTTAGAATTCGAAAGTGACAGGGCCGGGGACTGTTTTACGCACACCAGGCACCCGACGTTCGCCGTAAAAGGAATGCTAGAACGAAGGAAAACGAAACGGAAACTTCGTAGCTTCATTCGTCCGTGTTCCCAGTCATTCCCTTTTTTTTACTCATTGAATTCAATCGTCTCCGTCTGCTTGCCCCCTTTGACTGAAATTTTCAAGCCAGAGGTGTCTATTTGGTAATAGCGTTGAGGCAGCTTTACCCATCGATCCGATACCTTCGACGACTCTTTGCTACTTGCCTGCATTCCTTTAATCACGTCTTGTGGCAAATTCATTCCAGGAGGAATAGCTGGAACCGTTGCGGGATGTGGTTCGAACTCGCGATTGTCAATGCAGATCAAAACGTCCCCAACCGGAAGTTCTACCTTGTACTTTCCGTCACGCCCCAACTCATAAGCGACAGAATTCTGGGACTCGTCGGCGGGACGAAACGTAACGATGCCCCCGGGAATGGGTTTGCCCTTGAATGTAACTTCTCCGGTAACTTCTCCCATCCTCGGTCCGCAACCAACAATAACGGACAGTAAAATATAGGAGGCTGAAAAACGTAGAATCATACTGCCCTCTGGAATCGGAAATCGAATGTAAAGTGTGATGATAACGATTGAACACCAACGGCTTAATCGATTTCGCTGTTTACCTCTCCGCCGGCTGGTGTTAGCAGAGCGAACCAAACAGCATTGGCTATGCTCCCGGACATTCCTCGTATACTACCGTCGGCCAACCCCACTTGCATGTTGGTATGCTGAGTCGACGCCAAGCGACGATCGCAAAGCCCGCCATTAGCGGAATTGGCGAGCGGATTTCTAGGATTCACTTGGAACTTGGAATTCGCGCCGAATGTGAAAACGACTCCATCGCGACCACGACCGCCACCAAAAACGGACGACAGCCTGTCGCCAGGATAACTGTCAGCAGGAACGCCCGAGCTTGGACCACCGCTGCTGGTGCCAATCCGAAATACGCCTCGCATCCACCAATTTCCTCCGGGACTACCTGTCCCATCACATCGCGAAAGTTTTTCGGCGAACATGATCGTATTGGACGTGCCGTCCGTTATCGTACTGAATCTGCCCTTGCCATCCCAGCAAGTCTCCCAGGGGTTGCCAGTTGTTCCGCACGTGACTGTGATGTTTCTTTCACCGCCAAAGACAAGAAAATTACTTGCGTACGACGCATCCCCGGGCGTCCAATCCAACCCGTTGCCAAGCGTGCTATCGCTTGGACATTGGAACGCAGAAATTTTGGTTTGACGAAGCCATGTTCTGTTACCGACATTGACGGAGCCCCAAGTCGGCCATACGTATCCCAAGTTTGTAATCGTGGATCCCGGGGTTGCTTGCCCAACCGCGGCGGCTAGATCGCAATTGCTAGCCGACTCCCAAACGTTTTTTTGCTCCAAGAATGGCAACAAGTGAAAGTACAATGGTGCGTACCAAGCCCCACCATAATTTCCAGCTTGAGGTGGGTAACGCCGATGGGTGTCATGCGCATTGTGCGTTGACAACGCTTGTTGTTTGAGATTGTTTTGGCACTGCATTCTCCTCGCCGCTTCGCGAGCCGCTTGTACCGCAGGCAAAAGCAATCCAACCAAAATTCCGATGATCGCAATAACCACCAAGAGTTCAACCAAAGTAAAGCCTCGCGGCCTGGTGTAGAAACGCATCGATTTACTCCCAAATGAAAGCAACAAGTGCTATTGACCCAACACTCTGCTAGGTCCTGAAGATATCAATGCTGAGATTTTAGCGAACGACACGACCGAAACTCTATAGGGGGTGCTGTGTCCACTAAATAGATTTAAGGAAAAATTCCTCGCTGTAGATGCCGCTAGACTGATTTCGTTCTTGAGGGAAATTCGGAGAAAGTTTGACACTTCCTGCGTCCCGTCACCAACAGCTCCCTAAAAGAGGGGTTAGTTGCTGCGCTGGGCTAGCCAGCTGGATTCGATGGAAGTGAACGCCTCCTGGCGAACCGAGGCTGAACAATTCGAAACTTGACGATACACTTTTTGTGAAGTCCGTGGCCAACAAGGCCGGAGTTTCCATTTGGTTCATCCTCTCAAACACATCGATCGTGCTCATGTCCCATCAATATCTTTCACGCATTGAAAATTTGCTCGACCCAGCTGGGAACATTTTTTTGAATATGAGCTATCACGAGGCGGAGCAGCGGGTTTTGTCTGGTGATGCCAAGCAGGTGGAACAAATTGATGGGCAATTTGCCATCATGGTGGCCAGTGGCAAGACCGTTCGCATGGCCCGTTCCATCGGTCGCCCTCTGCGTTACTTCTTAGCCAAACTCGTTGATGGACCATGCCTCATCGTTGCCGAGCGCATGGACGAAATCGTAACCCGGCTAACCGAAATGGGCATCGCTGATCAATTCCACCCATCGTACACCCGAATGGTTCCCGCCCACTATGTGGTTCAAATCGAGCTTCTCGGATGCCCAGATCCAAACCCTAAATATGTTCGTTTCTTTTCGCCTGATCGAAACTCGTTGCCCGCTGACTTGGAGACCATTGGCAAACAGTATGTCGCTAAGCTGTCACAAGAATGTGACCTGTGGCTCGACACGATCCCCGCTTCGGAGCCGATCGGCGTACTATTCTCTGGAGGCATCGACTCGGGAGCGGTCTTGATAGCCATTTATGATCGACTGATCAAACGTGGTAAGTCGCCCGCGAGACTCAAAGCCTTTACGCTTCGAATTGACCATTCGGACGGCGACGCTGCTCAGGCGCAGGAGTTTGTTCGCAAATGCCACATGGAAGAACTGCTTGAAATTGTAGATTGCAACAGCGAACGCTTGAACTGGCGTGAAACAGTTCGAGTGCTGGAAGACTATAAGCCACTCGACGTTCAGAGCGGGACCATGGCCATGGCCCTTTGCCGCGAAATTCGTCAACGCTATCCAGATTGGAGACATCTCGCCGATGGCGATGGGGGAGACGAAATTCTCAAAGACTATCCGATCGAAGAGAATCCGGAACTGACCATTCGAAGCGTCCTGAACAATCTGATGCTTTACCAAGAAGGCTGGGGAGTTCACGCGATCAAACACTCGCTGACCTATAGCGGAGGTCAAAGTCGCGGTCACATTCGAACCAGTGCTCCCGCTGGTCACTACGGCTTTTCGGGTTTCAGCCCCTTTGCATTGCCAAGCGTCATCGGTGTTGCTGAAGCGATTCCCTTTATCGAGTTAACAGATTGGGATCATAAGAAACTATACGATCTCAAAGGGGAGGTTATTCGTCGCGGGATTCAAGCTGTTTGCAACGTCGAAATGCCTATCTTTGAGAAGAGACGATTTCAACACGGAGCCATCGGCAAGGATCGCTTTTTGGAGTTGTTCCCACGCGAAGAGGCTGAGTATCGTTTCGAATTTTTGAAAATGTACCAGACGTGAAATCACATCGGTTCGAGATCGAGTCGCTTCGTCCGATATCCCGCCCCACGCCGCCCTCGCCGTGGTCAGTCCCCAGGGTATTGGTTTCGGTTGAACCCGATGGACAGGGCGGTCAAGTTGAGACGACGACCGTATTTCTCATTGGAGCTGAGTGTCCATTCCGTTGTTCCATGTGTGATTTGTGGCAGTATACGACGCCGGAAGGTACGCCGGTTGGTGCCATTCCATTTCAGCTCAGTCAAGTTTTGCAACCGACTCCTTCTGCGAAAAGGCGATGGCTCAAACTCTACAATGCGAGCAATTTCTTTGACCCGCGTTCTATCCCCCGCGAAGACTACGGCGCCATCGCAAGCCATTGCTCTGGGTTTGAACGTGTGATTGTCGAGAACCATCCGAGAATGTGCGATGACTCGATGCGCATGTTTGCAGAGACCATCCACGGGCAACTTGAAGTTGGCATGGGGTTAGAAACAATCCATCCAGGTGCAATGGCGGCAATGAACAAAGGGATGACGCTCGAGGACTATGACCGCGCTGTCGAGACATGTCATCATCTGGGAATCGATCTTCGCGCGTTCGTCTTGCTGCATCCGCCCTGCATCGCATGGAACGAATCCGTCGAATGGACTTGGAAGACGGTTGAATATGCTTTTGATCGCGGGGTCCGACATGTGAGCGTTATCCCGCTGCGATCTGGGAACGGATGGATTGATCGGTTGATCGAAGGTGGAGAATACCGATTGCCAACAGTCGGCACAGTAAGCGAGCTTTTCAATGCACTTCCAAAGTTGAAATGGACGTGGCCCACTTCTGCAGTTTTCGAATTCGATCTTTGGGATTGGGACAACCTGCTAGCTGGCTGCAAGCAGTGCTCATCTCATTGGAGATCCTATATCGAGCAATGCAATCGAACTCAGCATTGGATTCCGTTTAGCGAAAGCGAGCACCAGTGTGAATGCACTATTTGATGCAGTCATCATTGGCTCTGGCTTTTCCGGGTGCATTCTCGGACAGATCCTTGCTCGAGAAGGCTGGCAGGTGGCCATTGTCGACCAAGCGAAACATCCGCGTTTCGCCATCGGGGAATCCTCGACTCCTACTGCTGATTCTCTGTTGGCTTATCTCGCGGATCGTTGGCGAATGCCAGAGTTGCGTCCTTTGGCGGCATGGGGGACATGGAAATCGGCCTACCCTAAAATCGATTGTGGGAAGAAACGCGGGTTTACCTACTTTGGCCATTGCCCTAACGAGCCATTTCATGACGATGCCGAACACTCGCGTTCCCTCATGGTGGCAGCATCGCAAACGGACTATTGGAGCGATACTCACTGGTTGCGAAGCGATGTGGATGCCTTGCTTGCAGTCCAGTCCGTCGCAAGTGGTTGCCAGCTGTTTGAGGAAGCGAAAATAGAGAACGTGTGCCGCGATGGGACTACTTGGAGCATTAGGTTTTCTACGAGAACGAATGAACTCGAAGCTCAAAAACTGAGGGCGCGATGGCTGATCGATGCCGGAGGTGGAGGCGATTTTTCCGAGCGCTGGCTTAAGAACGAGCGAGACGACCATTGGATGAAAACACAAACCGGCTCCGTCTTTGGTCATTTTCGGAATGTCGGTCGCTTCAGTCGGGCACTTCATCCACTAGACACAGTCGATCCGCTCGCGGGTTTCGATGCCGATGATTCGGCCCAACATCACGTTGCAAACGATGGATGGATGTGGATGCTGCGCTTTGACTCAGGCGTGACAAGTGTCGGAGTTGTTCAACCAGTGAATAAATGGAAAAAGATCGAGTCACAGAGCGACGCAACGGTTGCTTGGAATCTATGGATTGACAGACACCCGTCGATTCGGGAATTGCTCTCGAACGCGAATCCTGTGTTAGCGTCACCTAATGCTTTGCGTTGGGGTAATCGTCTCAGTCGTTGTCGACAACGTGCGGTGGGCGACGGATGGGTTCAGCTGCCTACGGCGTATGGCTTTGTCGATCCACTTCATAGTTCCGGAATTGCGCATGCACTGAGTGGCGTACAACGCGTTGCCGAAATGCTAGTCGCGGATGGTTCAGTTGATCGATGCACTTCGTCGCGGTGGGTTGAATATGATCGCCAACTGCGAAGCGAGATTGAGTGGATTGATTTGCTGGTCGGCGGTTGTTACAAAGCGTTGCCGAAGTTTGAAAATTTTTGTGCCTTTGCAGCCTGGTACTTTGTGTCTGCCATCCAATTTGAGCGAGTGATGGCCAGCGATCCTGCGCGATGGCGGGACGGATTTCTCTCGGGTGAAAACGCCGCTCTGCGAGCAGCGGTCGAGCGATCGTATGATCGCATTTCGGTGCCGGGCGGACCGGTCGGCATAGATTCTACGCGGCGAGAAATAGCAGTTTGGAACGACGTTGGTTTACTTGAACCAATAACGGGCCAGAGAATTCCACACACTGCGCCGCCCAAATACGCGTTACCAAACTGGATGAGACAATGACATTTGGACCGAGCAACGAGGTCGTGTCATCGAACCCCTTCGCGTTGCATAACCAATGTACGGTCTAGGGTCTTGCCAACGAAAAACATCGCGGGCGCGAACAGTCCTCTATCTAGAGGCAAACGAATACGAACGCTTACTTGTTGTGTGGAATTTTGGATCCGCGATGGTGACACATCGATTGTCGCTCCCGAAACGCCGATACGGCTAAGAATTGTCTTGGACGTGTTTTGCACGTCACTCGCTTTGGCTCCGGGAACGATACCTTGCCTGGCGCCTTCGTAAAGCGCAACCTCAACGGTATGCCGGATCATGGAAACTCGGCAAAACTCTAAAGCGGCGAAAAAGAAAAAGAACACCAATCCAGAAGTAATCGCCATTTCAACCATCGTGGCCCCGCTTCGCGCGGCTGCGGATCGAACTACTGATTTACGGATAGGCTGAATCATTCCCATGGTGTTACTCCGTAATGATCGTGCTAAGTGTTAACGCGATTTCCTCAAAGACGTTTTTCAACTGAACACCGTTATCCGCATGGAAATATCGTCCGCCGCCTATCTGTGCGGCCTCTCGCATACGCGATCTGTCAGCATCAAGTCCAAAGGTAATAGCGTGGATGGTGGTTCCGTTTGCGGCCTCGTCGATGGCCGCGTCTCGCACTTCCCTTCCCCTGTTTTTGATTCCGTCAGTCAAGACAATCATCGTCCGTTCAACGAAATCCACAGATCGTCCTCTGGCCATGATTTTCCCACCTGCGTCCATTCCTCCCGCAATACTGGTAAAACCAGAGACAGGCATTCTGGCCATGGCAACGTCGATCAAATTCAAATCCTCGGTAAGTTGGACATCCTCGGATGCTGTCGTCGAGTATGAAGCTAAGCCAACCCGCTCGTCGACTGGGCTGTCAGCCAAGATGCTAATAAACACACGTACCGCCGCTCGGAGATCGTTAAACTTGTTGAAGTCATTCATGGAGCCGGAGCGATCGACGACTAAGACAATATCGCGTTGAATGAACGTCGCCGTGCAAAACGCTTCAGGCTGAAAACTACTGAAATCGAAAATTTGTCCAAAGAAGAGTGGCACATTTCCAGATAAAGAACCATTCGTCCGTTGACCATTGACGCGTACGCTGTTGATGTGACTGCCGCCAGGTGTAAACTCAAATCGTCCAGAGGAGCTCAACCTCGATGAGCCGAAGACAAGGTCGGAATCCTTGAGTCTTAGCCCTTTGTTAGCCACCTTGATTTCAAGTGCAATTGCTTTTCCACGAGCAATGGCCGCATTGACATCCTGCGTTTTTGCGAGGGTTTGAGCGGCAGCTCTCGCGGCTGCATCGCTTGCCGCCCGCAGTTCTGATTTTACCAATTGCATGTAGGCGATATCGACAGATAGGGCGACAGTCACCAAAAAGGCAAAGATCATGACGCAGATCAACACGAGCATTGCACCACGCCGTTGTTTGGATTTTTGGCGTGAACTCCTACGAGACTTCGTCATGGCTAAAGAGACCAATCGAAGCTCGAAATTGCGGTTTTGAGTAATCATGCGTTCAACATCCTGCATCTTGAATTGGAGTTATTCCTTGACCATGACCATACGGACGATTGTGTTGCCGTCCGCAATAACGTTCCCAAAAAAAGGGCTGTTGACTTTGTAGGGAGCGCTCACCTCGATTGCTAATTCCGTTCCTCTGGCCGCCGACTCGATGTCTGATGGTGTGAAGCGGATCGATGAGCCACGGATTTGTCTGGCTGTCAAAATATCCTGAGCCCGAAGAGTGGCCTTGGTCGTCGTCGAATTGAGTCGAATAGCCTCACGGATACCCTCATATGCACTGGTCGTGAGCGATTGCTTGACAAAGACGGCACTCGTCGCTTCCATGCTTCCTAAGATAAGAATCATGATCACTGGCAAACAAACGGCGAATTCCACGATGGCTACGCCACATCGTCTACTGGCCCGTTTGGGATGATTGGTTGAGGGGAGGGTGATGATATTCTCTGTCGAACTGAAGTAAGGAGGTGATTTAAGATATGCAATGCGATTTAGCGATTGTCGCCAATTTTGGTTGTGTCCTGAACAAACGCTTTAGCAAATGCGCGATTGAAATCGGAAGCGAGGGATTTCCAGAAGTCGCCATGGCGAAACTCGATTGTCTGCGGCAATTGCCCATCTGCGATCTGAGCCAATGCACGCCGTACACGCACAATCGGGCCAGCAAATCGATTGGACAATTTAATTACGTCCCAGATGAAAACAGGGGCGAGCGCGAACGACACCAGCAAGAACGGAAAGATCCGTTGCCAAGTCATCGAAATTGTCGCTTCCCACGGCTCCGTAGGGGTGTCGATCAGTTTGGTCCACATCGTCATTGCAACGACATTCGCGACCATGAAAAGGATCCAATGAACACAGTGTCGTTTCAAAAGACTGGATTGAACTTCGCGATCAACGTATTTTTGGAGTCGGCGTTTTGCCATGTCAGATCTCTCGTTCCTGGATTCCGCTTACAGCGTACCTCGCGTGCAAGTCGTTCTTGTAGAAAGTAGGTTTGTAATGAAATCCATGCAAAGACGCGATTTGCAATTTCCGCAAGGACCAGCGATGCTTCGTTTTGTTAGGCACGATTGAGCGTGCGATTCGAGTTGGTTAATTTTTTCGATTCTATCGAGTTCAACCTTCCGATCCCCGATCGTTTGGCGGCAATCCATGCGATGAGGGTGATGGAGACTCCGACGCTGAATGTGCACCAGGTTGCTGTGTAGCCAATTTGCCCGTCATTGCTTTCGATTGCCCAAGCTAGCCACTGAGGAACTCCAGCCTGCCGACTCGACTGTGCAGCAAGGAGCATCGAGATTGAGTTGTGAACACAATGAAAAGCAATCGTGCATGCAACCCCACCCGATCGAAACGCAAGCCACCCGAGGAGCAATCCCATGGTGGTAGCTGTAATCGTCTGTTGAAGTACTCCGTGCGATAGACCGAAAAGAACTGATGTCAAGAGTATCGCACGTATATGTCCTCCGTCTCGAAGCAAACCTGCGAACAAGAATCCTCTAAAGGCAATCTCCTCACAAACCGCGGGCAGCATGGCGAGGACCAACAGCACACTCCAAATTGGCGTGGCTGCGAGAATGGAGTCAAACTGTATGAGCATGTCGGTCGTTTGTTCTCCGAGTTTGTACTCAGCTCCAACCATCGACGCAAAGGCGACGTACGTTGGGTGCAAGCTGATGGCCAAAAGAACAGACGCCGCGATTTGTGGGGCCGATGGACGATTTAGTCGCAAAGATATTCGAATCGAACGAGTCAACATTGTCGCCATGATCAAAACGGGCGCCAATATCAAGCCGCATTGAACTGCAATGGTCGATTGCACAATCGATAGCCAATTAAGAGGCAAGCCGCCCAACGAAAGTCTGCCAAAAAACAAACAAACAAGAATCAAAAGGCCGCAAAGAACTGATTCGCTCGGAGTCGGAGTGTCCTCGCGCTGCCGCCATACATTTCGAATCCATTGGGACATAGTCGACCGCTCACTATCACGAAACATTACGTTTTCGCTTTCGAACTGTCGGACGGCCCAGCGGACCGCCAGCAAGCAACAAAGAATGGTCACAGTCGCGACGGTTGGCAGATGGAGCAACGCGAGCGTGTATTCTCCGTCCATCAACGCTCGCGAAAGTAGCACGGCCCCGGTAACAGGAATGATGCTAGTCCCAGGGGACAGCAAAACTCCAGGTATCATTGGCAGCATGACCAGCGGCATTCCGACCAGGAGCAACGGCATCAAATAATATTGTCCCTCTTTGGTGCTGCGCGCCATGCACGCGACGGCTAGAGCCAGTGCACTAAACATGGCGGAAATTGGAATGACGAGCAAAATCAACCAGCCCATCGAATGAAGAGGCAGTGGTCCCATCGCGGAGACCATATCGCTAGCTCCAAGTCCAGAGAATCTCGACATGACGATCGAAGCCGTCGTATGCATGCTTGCGAGATTGAGCAATGCTGTGCCAATACTAAAGCACATCACGGTTAGCAGTTTACCCCAGACAATTTCTCGTCGTCGCGCGGGACTGCACAGAAGTGTCTCGAGTGTACCTCGCTCTTTTTCCCCTGCACACAAGTCAATCGCAGGATAGAAAGCACCGGTCAATGCCCAAACCAGCATAACAAACGGCAATATCTTGGACCATAGGATCGCTCGTTTCACTTCGGCATTTGAGGCATCGATATGTTGAATTTGCGGAGGGGTCAAGATAGCAGTACCTAGGTTGGATACCAGTAACCTTTGCCGCAGCCAATCGGCATGCCATGCTTGTATTCTTTCGTTCAGCGTTTGTAAGGCCAATTGGGATCGTTCCCAACGTTGATTGCTGAGGACGACAAGCGATTCATGTGCGAGTGATTCCCTGAAGCTCGGCGGCACCCAGATGACAGCGTCGGCGTCAAGTTGCCTGAGAAGCTTCTCTGCCGCTGCGGGCTCCGAGCTTATCCTATTCTCGAGACTGTTAGATTCCGAAATGGTCTCGGAGGCACTCTGCCGAGCAGCCCGTTCAAAATTGCTTGCTAAGGAGTCTTCGGCTGCGATCTTTTTCCAACGTATTTTTTCGCTTTTGTCCTCGTTGAACAGAGGAAACTGGGTAGGCCAATTCTCGTATCCGACGATTCCAATGGTTACGTGTTGCTCGCGGTGAAATTGTGCCACCTGCATCATTACCATCCCCATCAAGGGATAAAGGAGGAGTGGTAGTATGCAGATCGTGAACATAGTTCGGCGATCGCGCAATTGATCTCGTACCTCTCGGTGGAATATCAACTTGACATGAAGCCAATTCATCGTGAGCCGATCCCCATCGAGGTTTGATTGTAGTTGCCGTTATTGGACAGGCCCGGACATGTTCTGCTTTTTCGCAACTCTTGGTCGTTAAGCGAAAGTAATTGGAAGAAGAGCTCTTCGAAGTCGTTTTGATTGTGACGATTGGCCAAATCCTCGAGTGTGCCTGCGTCAAGCACTTTGCCTTTGTAGATGATGGCCACACGGTCGCATAGCCGCTCCACCTCACGCATGATGTGAGTGGAATAGATGATGCATTTACCTTGATCACGCAGATCCTTAACAATGGCTTGGAGGGCTCGCGCAACCATCACATCAAGTCCCAGGGATGCCTCGTCGAAGATGAGTACCGGTGGATCATGAATGAGTGCCCTAGCGATCGATGTTTTTTGCTTCATCCCCGTGGACATCTTTGCTCCCGGGCATTCCTTGAAGTCTTCCATCTGGAGTGCGCGGAACAGTTTTTCCATACGCGGATACAAGTGATCGTCCGGCAATTCATAGAGTCGTCCGAAATACTCGACAAGTTCCCAGGCACTCATTCGATCGTAGATCGCTGTATTATTGGATACGAAACCGATTGAATGGCGCACTAAGTCCGCTTGCTGTGTGACGTCAAAGTTGAAAACGCGAACCGTCCCGGACGTCGGCAGAAGAATGGTCGCCAAAATACGCAGTGCGGTCGTCTTGCCTGCACCATTTGGACCAAGCAGACCAAAAACCTCTCCGGCTTTTGCCACAAAGCTAACGTTGTCCAACGCAACAAAAGTTCCTTGTGCGGAATCCGGATAGCTCTTACAGAGGTTTTTCACTTGGACAAGGTCCATGGACTACTCAGAAATTTTTCGGGGATACGATTGCATTAAACGAAGGATCTATGTCATTTACCTCAATCGGATAGGCCGAGCCAGAAACATGGCCGACGAATCTTTACTAATTGTGTGGAAAGTTGCCTCAATCAAAGCAATCGATTCAATCGGAAGCCTTGGGCACGTTTATGGCCCTTTTTACCGACAAAACCAAATCGATCGCCAAGATCCGCAAGGCCTACGCATGTTGCCCCCTCAACTCGCGATATCCATGAAAAACTCCCCGTTAAATTTTGCATCTCACTTTATCGAACCTAGGTTTTGAGCGTAGATCGAGTTAAAGGCCTTGCACCATGGGTATGGTTGGAGGCCGATTCACAAGCAAGAGACTTTCAAATGACAAAAATGGTTGACGTCCGAAATCTAAACGAAGTACTTGCAAATACACAGCTACCAGCTCTGCCGACGTCCGCCATGCGGCTGTTGGAATTGTCTCAAGATCCAAAGAACGGTCCGGCTGAGTATGCGAAACCCATCGAAGCGGATGCAGGCTTGATGGGGCAGGTGTTGCGTTTTGTAAATTCCTCCTACTTTGGTTTCTCACGCGAGATCGCGTCTGTTCAGCAAGCGTTGACACTTGTCGGCGTACGAACCATCAAAAACTTTGCGCTCTGGAGCGCGGTGTTCTCGCTTGTGCCAAACCCGAAGTTTGGTCCGTTCGATCTTAAGAGCCTTTGGCAGGATTCATTGCGACGTGCTGTCTTTGCGAGGAGTCTTGGCAGGGAACTTAAGTTACCGAACTCCGAAGACCTCTTCGCAGCAGCTTTGCTTCAAGACATGGCCATTCCGCTGTTGCTCCAGGCGCTGCCCGAGCAATACGAAGGGCTTGTGGAACGCAGAGGCAAGGAGCGTGTTCGATTGTCGTCGCTAGAGAAGGAACTATTCGGATGGGATCACGCCCAAGCCGCAGCGGCGCTTTGCCGAAACTGGAGACTGCCTGAGGAGTTTGCGATCCTGATCGAACGCCATCCTGCCCTCGAAGAACTCCTCGACGGCCCAACGCCTCGTATCGACGCTGCCTGCGTTGCCATTGCTTCTTTGCTCCCGTCCTGTCGCGACGAACAATGGGACGATGAATCCGAGTTTTTAAGTGGAATCGAGAGAGTCTCTAAAGCTCGGACCGTCGATCTCCAGGTCCTGATGGACAGCGTCGATAAGTCCTTTGAGGAATTCGCTCCGGTCCTTAAGATCACCGTTCCCGAGAAGTGCCTAGCGGACTGGCTTAGCGAGTCCTCCGCATCGGTTTGATAGTCATTTGATTGATTGCGAACCTCTTCGGTTATCGCGTGTCTGTTTCCCCCATGAAGCATTCAAAAAAAAGCCGCTATCTGAAACTTGACTCACACGGAACTTCAACGCCGCCCGAATCTCACGATCGAAAAGCGATGCAGCTTTGTTCGCAAGTTCGCTACGCGCTGGAGTACGCTATCAACGACGTTTTGAAGGGCGAGTATGGCCTGACAGTAACATCGGTTGTTCCAGCTCCAAACACCTCGCACATGCTTGTGTTGGTGCAAGCGTTCGAAGAGATCACGCTGGACCAGTGCGCTTTGCTGGAAGCTGAATTGAATAGCCACAGCAAAAGCCTTCGGTCGGTCGTTTCAGAATCGATTCACCGACGAAAGACTCCAGGCCTCTCCTTTCAGATCGTGCCTAAGTCTCCATCGAGCTGTGCTTCCTAACGCTGGTTGTTTTCTCGTCTCGCAACGTCAATCTGTTCTGCCTGTTGTTCGATTTGATTTGCAAAGTTGAGTAAGAACTGGCCTACCGACCGGATCTGGTTCGCTACGGTATGCGATGCCATAACTCGCGATTCTGAATTCGGCTGGGCCAACAATTGCATCGCGTAATCTACGGCGGTTCGGTGTGACTTGGATACGGGCAACAGGATCGAGCCGTACGTAGACGAATGCAAGGTCGTCAGAAAATCTTTGGACGAAAAAGTCGAGCGGGACAAAGTAGTGTCGACAGAATCAGCGTTCAGAATCGGGTCCCCAACAGGTTCGGAGGAAAATCGCGAATCTACCTGGATGTCTTCCCTAAAGCTCCCTCCCTCTGTACCAACAAATTTAGGCATCCTGGGTGCATTATCGCCAAACGCGAAACGTCGTCCAAGTCGGCAGTTTAATTGAAAAACGCCAGGTGAGTTCAGCCACGGATTGCCGTATTCGTTCGCGTATTGTTCAAACGGCTCATCTCCGTCCCCGGCCAAAACCAGAGCCGTATCACCGGAATCGAACTCCGCGTCGAGCCTGGGGGGCCGAACGGCAATTTGGAGCTCTGATTGAACTTCCGTTCGATCCGATTGAGAAGTCGGAAGAACCGTTGCGATAGCATTGGCTTTGGCTTCGTTTTCGCTTTCAACGGGACAGCACACGGAATGACTTGGAACACCGCTTTGGATCTCTGGACAAACCGGATCCACTCCGACCTGCCATGGATTTAAAGAATCGGTTCGATCCGAAGTCCGAACGAAGTGTTCCGCCTCCGGTCCTAAATCTTCCGCGTCGAGTCCCGCGTACGAAGTACCCTCCTCATCAACTACCGATTCATTGATGTTGGCCTCTTCGATTGTCCCATAGACAGCTGATGGGGCATCGATGCCAGCGTAGTCTGCCTCGATATAATCTACCTCCGAGTCATTTGCTTCGGAGTTATCTGCATCTGCGTAACCTGCATCTGCGTAATCGACTGCTTTTTCGAGTGATTGCGTCGAAGTGATTTCGTCTAAGGCATACACGAAAAGGTTTGCACGATCCCGTGTAGGAAGCGATGCCAATTCAGATGGTTTTCGATCTCGGCACCAATCCCCGCAATTCCAGTCGTATCCTAAATCCAACACCTGATCGGCCGACGGACCGGCCACCTGAGGATCATCAACCGTTTTAGGGATCTCAATCACCCTCCATTCGTGATTCTTTACGGTTTCGACCAAGAGTCTTCGTGTTTGTGCCAAGCCAATAATGGCACTAGCAGCAAATTGCGATGTCATCCTCGACTTGGATTTTAGGGAGTCTATGATCGCATCGATTTGCATTTTCAGTTCAAACTGTTTCACGGCAGCCAGACACATGTCAGCTTCCAAATCGACAGGTTTGACAATCGATTCCACCAGGTGGGGGTTGGTTTGAAAACGATCCCAAGCCAAATCGTGGACATAGCAAGTCCCGATGGAAGTGGGCAGGAAATCTTTCCAAGAAGCTTGAACGGTCGCGTGTTGGCACGACGAAATGAGTCCGGCCGCTATGGCAGCACGTAGAACGGATCGTATCGGAAGGCAACGCATCGAAAGAAACCTTATGATTTCGTCGCAAGGTCGCTAATGCAAGAAAGACTGATCCAGCGCCGTGGCTGAATCAGCCTTCCGTGGCCATCGGCGGACCAAACAACAGTTTGGAAGTATTTTAGTTAGGTGGGGTGCGTCGAAAATTAGCAGCACCATTTCCTATGCTGCACTGATCTCGACGCATGATACAAGTGTTATCGTTTAGGACAGCACAAATCATTAGCCGAGAACTCAACGCAGTTAGAAATAACTTCCTAGTCGCTACCGATTACCCAGTCCGCATGCATTGTTGCGATCATCCGGACTCTACCGATTCTTCGCGAGAATCTCATTGATGACCAACTCGATTGAGCCTGTCGACTGCAATCGAGTCATCCAATAGGCAAGCTCCTGCGGATTTGGAACTTGGTTCGTCAATGATGTCACCAATTGTTGAACGTAGGCTCCGTCGTTGTTTTGAAATCTCTCACGGTACCTCGGACTGGATAGGAGTTTCACTTTAAGGTCGTTGATCGAGTTACCTTGCGCGAGATACGACTGCCACGCGACAACCTCGCGAGCGCTGGGTTGCTGCCCGAGTAACTGGAGAAAGAGGTCGTTGATTGCATTCGGCGGGATGGCCCCTGGGTAGTTTACGTTGACTACGTTTCCTGAATTGCTACCGTTGAAGTTGGGTTGGCCCGGATTGTTGAACCCTTGACCGCCTAATCCCTGTTCTAAGACTAGGTTTATCGATTGTCCAAGATTCCTAACGTCAACTGCGATAGGCTGAGGTAGGTAGTACAGTAGTTGATTTCCAACGGTGATCGAAGCAGTCAATTGATATTGATCGCGTGGATCAACGTATCTCGGATCGAAATAAAGCTCAAAGGAAAACGGCCCAATCCCATCGGCACGTGTGACCGACTTGCCGCCATCGATAATGTAGTAGGGTTTTGTTACGTTCTGCAATTGTACGGAAAGGGTCGAGCCGAACGGAAGCTGAGAACGGTCCCGGGTGTTCACCGTACCTGTCAACGTGCTTGACGTTGAATTCATGGAAACCTGCAGTGGCATGATTGACCGTTGTCTCGAATTAAAGACGAGGAGCGACACTCGCCCCATCGGGTCCGTAAACCGTCGGATTTCGTCAGCCAGTTCCACGATTCTATTGTCGAAGCTACCAAGTCGGGAACCGCCTACCGCAACGATTATGTCGTTGGGCTGCAAACCAGCTTGTTGTCCAGCACTTGCTGGAGCGACTTGCGTGATAACGGCTCCTGCCTCTGTGTTCTGTACATAAACACCCAGCTTCCAGTCTTTGCGTGCAGGAGCTAGCATCGGGCCGGTCGCGAATCCGCCTTGGTTGTAGACGTTTGCATTGGAGGGGTTTAGGGCAGTTGTGGAGTAAGGGGCTGTGACACCCGAGGTGGAGGGGAATCCAGGGACGGACGTGTTGAAATTGGTTGGCCCGTTAGGGTTCAGTACTTTGGGTATCGCGCTCGCGAAGTCGAGCCATCCGCCTTGACCGTAACCCTGTCCAAAACAATCCGTTGGAGGCGAGCAAGTCGCGATGAGTATTATGAGTAGTTTCAGTGATTTCATGAATATTTATTTCTTTCCTTGAAGCTTGATAAATTTGGTACGGTAAAGGCCTTATCGCATTTGTGGACCGCTGATGAGATCCAATTGACGGCGAATGAATGCAGGATCAAGAGGAAAGAATCCCTCTCGAACCGCTTCTAACTGACCGTCACGACTCAAAACGTATCGAAGCACAGCCTCGCGAATGCCACCGTCCGACGCCATTTGCGTTTTGTCAATCACCAACAGCAATGGACGAACGAATGGATATTGCCCAGACAGGAAACTCTGTTCGGTCGCAGGGATACGATTCCCGTTCAAGATCAACGCGACCGGTCGCACTTGTGCGTTCGCTTCGCCAAATCCGCAGATTCCAACCCCAGCCAAATCGGATCCAATCGCGACACAGACCTCCTCGCTGCTCTTATGTGATTGAGCAACTTTAGCCATTTCACCACCGCGAAGAACGAGTTGCTTAATGAATGCGGTTGTTCCACTAATATCGCTACGGGAATGGATGCGAATCGGCACGGAGGCAACGTCCCCCGTTAACCCCAATTCCCCCCAAGTAGCCGCGTGTTTTCCATTACTTCCCGGCGCTCTAAAGATCGACTCAAGCTGCTCAGGAGTAACGCCCGCAATAGGATTGTCTTTGTGGACGTAAAGCGCCAACGGATCTAAAGCGACGATAACACTCAGTGGGTCCTTGCATTTGCCCTTTTTCAAAAAGGCGATGTCCGCTTCGGTCAGTGGCCGGCTGGAGCCTGCAATTACGCTTGAATCCTCGGACAACGACTTCAGGCCAGCGTCGGTGCCGTCCGTGCCGCGGGTAAACACAACTTCAGGATGGAACTTTTTGAAACGCTCCGACCACTTGCTACCCAGCGACAGCATCGTGGTTGAGCCCGATAGAATGGCCGATCCCTTGAGGTCCTTTTGTTTGTGATAGGGTTCGATGGATTCAATCATGTGCATCAATGCGGCATGTTCGAGATCGTTTTGAGTGACCACGCCAGGTCCGGGCTGTGTTCCAACGGGCGCACCGCTACCCAGAGGCTTGGTACTGCTGGCTGGGGATGCTGGCGTCTGAGACCAAACAACCTGCAATGAGACTGTTGCGAGCAGTACAAAAGAAACAAAACAACTCGCACAACGAAAGCAACGTGACATAGACTCCACCTCCTGGGGCAATTTTCAAGACTCCTGGCTGGCCGAACGCCAACCACTGTTGTCAATGTATACAAAAATCGCTGTGAATGGGAGCGGGCTCGGCTAGCAAAGCGTCACCAAACTTACTACGCTGAATCCATGAATACGCTTGAACTAAACGCAGTCGTCGCTGTCGCCCAAAATGGAGTCATAGGGAAAGGCAATGCTCTGCCTTGGAAACTCCGAAGCGACTTGCAGCGATTCAAACGCATTACCATGGGACACGCGCTCATTATGGGCAGGAAAACGTACGAATCCATAGGAAGGCCGTTACCTGGTCGTCAAACAATCGTGCTCTCACGGAGCAAGGACACGCAGCTCGTAGGGGTCGATGTCGCTTCGTCTATTGATGAAGCATTATTAATGGTTCCTCCGGACTCAAAGGCATTTGTGGTTGGAGGAGCCGAGATATATCGTCTAACCATGCCAAACATTAAACACCTGTACTTGACTCGCATTTTGGCCGACATCGATGGCGATGCCTTTATAGATCCAATTGACGAATCGCAGTTCTCCTGCATCGAACGATCCTCTTTACCCAAGGACGAGTTCAATGAATGGCCGACTGAATTCGTGCACCTGGTGCGTAAAGCCAATTAAGCAGTCGGGTCGACAGCGACATTGTTAACCATCTCGATACCGCGAGTTGCAGAACGAACTGTCTCTTGAGCTAGTTGCTTCAAGAAAAAAGAGTCTACACGCCCCTCGAGCATTACCTGTTCGCCTAATTGCTCAACCTGCAACATCCGCAACGCGTGGAACGGGCTTTCGTTTAGCATTTTTTTTGCCTGTCCCAAAACATCCTGAAATCCTGAATCAATCATTGATCCACTCCCTTTTCTGGTCTCTCAAACCGTCAAAGTCAGCCTACTCCATCAAAGTGAGTTTGAGCTAAGCCGTCTTTGCACAAAGACTCGTGTATTCAACCTCCCGTGAAATACTTTTTGAAACATCATGTTGTGCTCGGATTGGGAGATTAATGAGCCATCAGTATCTCCCATCAACTTACGACCGTCCCGCAGTAACTGTCAAGTACCCAAATGATGCAATATGGATAATCCATACAGTTGTCAAATAACAACGCTAGCAAAGATTATTTGAGAAAGGGACGCTGAGAGTACGGCACGTGCCAGAGAGCGGGGGGTACGTTTTCATGATCGTTTTGTATTTCCCGACGGAGCTTAGTAACAAACGTTGGTCCTTCGATGCAACTGTTTTCAATTGAAAACCTGAGCTTAGCAGCTGAAGCGACAGTGGTCCTGTTGCTGCTTGCTATCGCTTGGCCCAAAAAAACGGTGGAGTTGGTCAAAGAGACTTCTGCGGAAAAGGCGATGAACTGGGAGCCAGCCAAGTT
>JANMNR010000011.1:0-19765 GCA_031368325.1 Pirellula sp. | reverse complement strand
CAAGCCATGAAACAAGGCGTCCCGATTTAGTTTTGTTCGTAAATGGTATTCCGCTTGTCGTGATCGAATGCAAACGACCAGACATGAAGGATTCAATTGCTGGAGCAATCTCACAACAGTTACGTAACCAACGCGACGATGAGATTCCGCAATTATTCCTTTTCTCGCAATTATTGCTCGGCGTTGCCAAGAACCAAGCCACTTATGGGACAACGGGAACGCCTGCCAAGTTTTGGGCGGTATGGAAAGAAGATGTCGATACGCAACTAAAGAAAATTCTTTCTAAGCCTCTAAAGAAGTTCGCTGATACAAAATGGCTGCTCGATCGATTCAACTGCGTTAGCGAATCGCAAGCTGCCTATTTCACGGGATCGCGTGAGATCACGAACCAAGACCGTTCGATCTACTCGCTTTGCCGACCGGAGCGAGTTCTTGAACTCACTCTTTCTTACACGGTGTTCGACGCCGGCGAGCGCAAGGTGGCTCGGTATCAGCAATATTTCACGGTTAAGAATACATTACGACGAATTCGAGAATACGACGAAAATGGCGCACGAAAAGGCGGCGTTGTTTGGCACACCCAGGGTAGTGGGAAATCGTTAACGATGGTGATGCTGGCTAAGGAGATTGCCAGGCTACGACTTCCCGACTACAAGATCGTTCTGGTCACCGACCGAGTTGACTTGGACGATCAGATCTATCGTACGTTCATCCATTGCGACATGGAGCCACATCGAGCGAATAGTGGCCGCGATTTGGCTGAACTGCTTAAAGGATCAACAAGTCGCGTTATCACGACGGTGATTGATAAATTCGAGAACGCGCTCGTGAAAGGGAAACTGCGGAACGAGAGCGAGAATGTTTTTGTCCTGGTCGATGAGAGCCACAGAGGCCAGTACAAGTTAATGCACGCACGAATGCGGAAGGCTTTGCCTAAGGGATGCTTCATTGGCTTTACGGGTACGCCAGTTCGCAAAAAAGAAAAAGACACAATCAACAAGTTTGGCGGGTTGATTCAGCCAACATACTCAATTCGCACGGCCGTTGATGACAAGGCTGTTGTTCCACTTCTATACGAGGGGCGCGATGTCGAGCAACGGGTTGACCGGGAAAGCATCGACCGTTGGTTCGATATTGTCACAACCAACTTGTCGAAGGAACAGCGAGCCGATTTGAAAAAGAAATTCACGACCACCGATCAGTTGAACAAAACCGAACAAAAAGTCCGTGAGATTGCTTTGGATATCAGTTTGCATTACCGCGACAATTGGCAGGGGACTGAAAAAAAGTACAAAGCGCAGCTCGTGACCCAGGATAAAGCAACGGCTTTGCTTTACCATCGATTTCTGGAGGAGTTCGGGTTTGTGTCTTCGTCGGTTTTGATTTCAGGTCCAGATGATCGTGAAGGGAATGAGGACGTCGAGGTTGACGAAGAAGACCTTCCAGAGATCCAGCGGTTCTGGAAGAAGATGATGGCCAAGCATGGCAGCGAAGATCAATACAACAAGAATGTCATCAATGCGTTCAAGTCGGGGGATGCTCCTGAAATCATCATCGTAGTTGACAAGTTACTGACCGGTTTTGATGCGCCGCGAAACACGGTGCTTTATCTTACTCGCATGCTGAAGGATCATACCCTTCTTCAAGCAATTGCAAGAGTGAATCGACTTTATGAGGGCAAGGACTTCGGCTATATCATCGACTACCGAGGTGTGCTTTCGAACTTGAAGAAGGCATTCGCTTTCTATAGCGAGCTTGAAGAGAAAGATCAGCAGGAGCTCGAACTTTCTCTTACCGATGTTGCCGAGGAGATTGAGAAACTACCTCGACGGCACACGGAACTGCTAAATCTCTTCCAAGACATAAAGAACAAACAGGACGAAGAGCTCTACGAGTTGAAGCTTGCGGACGTCGAATTGCGAGAACGTTTCTATGAGGCACTTTGCGTTTTTGCGCGATCACTGTCGACGGCGTTGGGTTCATTGAAGTTTGTCGAAGAAATGCCCGACGCTAAAGTTGAGCGCTATCGTAAAGATCTGAAGTTCTTCATGGAATTACGATCGTCGGTTCGACGCCGATATGCCGAGATTGTTGACTTCAAAGAGTATGAAGCCAAGATCCAAAAGTTGTTGGACACTCATGTTTCAACGAGCGGCGTTAAGAAAGTTACCTCTTTGGTAAACATTTTCGATAAGGAAGCATTCGAGAAGGAGCTGGATACGCTTGTTGGAAAGAGTGCTGCGTCCAAAGCCGACACCATTGCGCATCGCACCAAAAAGACAATCAACGAGCGAATGGATGACGATCCTGCGTTTTACGCTAGGTTCTCAAAGATGTTGGAAGATGCAATCGCGGCTTTTCGACAAAAGCGAATGGCCGATGCGGATTACCTAGCCAAGGTGAGTGAGATTGCTGAGTCGATTCGGACGCGACGCGGTGCTGGCGTACCTCAGGAATTGGAGAACCGCGATGTTGCTCAGGCCTTCTATGGAGTGCTGAAGGACGTCTTAAGTGATGGAACAAGCGAGAGCAAACTAGGAACCGACAAGGATACGCCTTTCGATACTTCGTGGTCAACGAAAGCCGCGTTGGGCATTGACTCAATTGTTCAAGAATACAAGATCGTCAACTGGACGAGTAACACGGACGTTCAAAACCTAATGAAGAACGCGATCGAAGACTTTCTGCACGAGATCGAGCCAGAAGATGGCGTATTGTCGTTTGAGGCAATTGACCAACTGCTGGAAAAGTGCCTGGATATCGCACGTAGGAGATACGCGGAATGATCGTATCGCGAGCGGTTGGAGGCCCTCATATTTTGAAGCATGGATCGCTTGAGATTCCGTTTCAAATTGATTTTGTTCCTCGCAAGCAGTTGACCATCCATGTTCATCCTGAGATGAGACTAGAAGTACTTGCCCCCGAGGGGAAAGAAGTCAGCGCTGTCCTCGATCGTATAGAAGCCAGAGTCAATTGGATCGCCAAGCAATGGCGACATTTTGAGCGTTACCAACCAAGTGAACCAGCCAGACTGTATGTGAGCGGTGAGACGTATGTCTATTTGGGAAGGCAATACCGGCTCAAAATACGGCAAGGACAAAATTCAAGCGTCAAGTTAAAGGGGCGGTTTCTTCACGTCGAACACTCCAAAATTAAGGATCGAGACGCCCTTCGTTTGCTCGTCGAGAGCTGGTACACCGAACACGCTAAGGCAATGTTTGAAAGTCGTTTGGCGTACTGCCTTGAACGGTGCGCCTCCCTTAAGCTCGAATCAACGCCTCATTTGCTGGTTCGCTCAATGAAACGGCGGTGGGGGAGCTGCACGAGAAAAGGGACTATCACTCTCAATACTGATTTGGTCAAAACACCAGTTCATTGCATCGATTACGTCATTGTCCACGAACTTTGTCACCTAAAAATTCATGACCACAGCCCCGCCTTCTACCGTTTGCTGTCTCGCTTAATGCCCGATTGGTCTCAAAAGAAGGCGAGACTTGATTCACAAGTTTGGGGTAATGGAGGACGATATCAATGAGTTTTCGGAGCAGCGTATTGCAACACGCTTTAGATTTGCATTTGTTTTTTCACTGTTAAAGTTCACGTTTCACTCATCAATTCAAGGTTTGGACCTCATCGGAACCAACAACACAAAGGAACTAAAAATGAGCAATGTTGCGAGGGATGTTCTCTGGCCAACCGATTCAAACGTGTTGATTCGTATAGGGATGCTCTACGTTGGGCAGGGGGACGCATCAGTCGTTTTGATAAAAGATGGTACGACCTACAAGACAATTTTGATTGACATCAACCGGGACGCTGAAGGGCACAACGGAATCAACGTCCCGAAGCTGATGAAAGATCTGCTCACGAACCAGAATGGGCGACTGGACTTGTTCGTCAATACTCATCCGCACACTGACCACCTCGACGATATCACAGAACTGAACGAATCGGTCGATATCCATGAGGTATGGGAATCTGGCCACGTACCTGGCAAAGACGACAAAGCGTCGTACGACGAGCTTCAGAAGGTTATTAAAGCGGTTAAGAAAAAGCATGGCTCGAAAGCCGTAATCGAAATGCGAGGAAGCGACAGCGCGACAGCGTTTGGGGAGGCAGAGATTTACATTCTATCTCCAGCGGACTACGTAAAGACGGATATTGCCGGCGAAGATGCTGCCGGACGCCGAAAGCGGATTCATGAGCACTGCGCGGTCTTGCGAATTGGAAAAGACGACACCTGGGTTCTTTTTACAGGTGACGCTGATCGAACTGCATGGGAAGATCATATCACCGATCACCACGAGGATCGATTGCCATCAAAGATTCTAAATGCTTCACACCATGGATCTCGAACGTTCTTCAAGCATGACAAAGACGACGAAGATCCGTACATGAAAGCTCTTGAAACAATTAATCCTGAATACGTTATCGTTTCTGCTCCAAAGCAGTCTGAAAGTCGGCATGAACACCCTCACGATGATGCGATGGAGCTCTATGAAGATCACGTTGGAGAAGATAACGTGCTCCACACCGGAGCTAATCATGAGTCATTCATCTGTGACATTTTCACTGATGGTACTTATGAAGTTCGGGTGGATACGAAGCTTGTAGAGGAGTACGGCCGCGATAACGAGAAAAAGGACGAGAAGTCCGAGAAGAAGAACTCTTCCTCAGCGAGGGTGATTCAAAGCGCTGCTCCAACGGTTGCTACTCGCCTAGATCAGCGACCTATGGGACTAGAGTAATGCACGCTTGGTATACTCGTCACCCTCAGTGGTTCGCAGCGGAACTTGCCGCACTTCAACGCAACTACCCAAAGTTCGTCCTCGACGAAGGAAGTCTTTTGAACGGACACGTTTCCGTATATGGGGAACTTGTTATTCGACCGCCGGGTGGTGCAAAAAGATTTCCGGTGCGGTTAGATTTTCCCAGTAATTCGCCATATGCGTTCCCAGTCGTCACGCCCATTGAAAGCATGCCGACCTTCGATGGTAGCAACGCCGCGACATCATTTCCAAATGCGCGAATGTTCGATCATCGTCACCAGATGCCTGGCGGCTCCCTTTGTCTGTTTCAATACGAAACTCGAACAACAGAAGGCGGAGAAGCAATCAACGTCGTTGACGTTCTTAAGCGCGCTGAAGCATGGTTCCTAGGTCATGTTACCGACCGCTGGCCACCAGACTCGAGAGAGACAGAGCTTCAGGCACATTTCTATCGGGTCGGCTTTGGAATACTCTTGGGCAAGACATTTTTTTCCGACGTACTGAAGGGGCATGGCGAGTTTTTCGCGGTCAAAGATGTGCATCGGTTCTACGTTGGACGAAGTCAGGAAGAACCACCCTTGATCGCAACATCGGCAACGGTGTTGACTTCGGTTTATCAGGTAGTCGATGCTCGTGAAGATCTTCAAGCGGTCTTTCCTTGGATTACGAACGACGCCTGGGAGCCGAAAAAATTCGTTGAATGTCAAGAGAGACAGCGACAAAACAAGACAATTGATTTTGGTGACATTGCGAGAGTGAGCGGTTACTGGTGGGAACTCGACGAAGAGCCGTGCGTTTTTCGTGATGGCAAAAAGTTGTTGGAAGTACTTTCTTCCGTCGCACCAAATGGCGATGCTTGGTCCATGGTTAGCAAATCGCTCGGAGTCGATTTCACATTGAAGAACTTTCATCACATCGGACTTTGCTATCCAGGAAGGTTTGGAGAACGAGAGTGGTTGTTCGTCGTTGTTCTGGCTGGAGCTGAAAAAACGAATGGACTTCCTGCCGTCTTAACGGACGATCAAAAACGAACTCGCTTTGAGTCCGCCAGGGTTGCATGTGTTCCGGTCCACGGCCTGACACCAAATGAAATCGGGAAACGTAATGAGACCGTAGTGGCACCGCAGATTGCGTCAAAAAGAGTTGCGCTCGTTGGTTTGGGTGCACTCGGATCGAAGGTGGGTGAGATGCTAGCTCAAGCAGGTGTGTCACATTTCAAGCTTTGCGATGGCGATATTCTTCACGTAGGTAATGTTGCACGGCACGTGGGCGGACTTCGCGACAGTGGCGCTCCAAAGACAGAAGTGGTTGCCAATAGAATTTGGGACGTAAATCCATACGCGCAGATTGCTGTATTCAATAAGTACATCAACAGCCCGTCGCAGGAAGACGTTCGTGAGCTGTTTGCCGACGTCGACCTGATCATTTGCACAATCGCTGATGAGGGGACTGAGTCAGGATTCAACGAACTCGCAGTTGAGATGGGTATTCCTGTCATCTACGGCAGATCAATGCGGCGTGGTCAAATGGGGCGGGTATTCGTTGTGCGTCCGGGCGTTGACGCGTGTAAGACCTGCTTGGGAATGATTGCACGGCAAGATTCGGCCGATTGGCTGTCGGTGACTGAGCGAGCTGAGGACGCTTTGTTACATGAGTGTGGTCGCCCAATAATCGCTGGCAGTGCTGTAGATCTTGTTTTTGTATCGGGGTACATCGCCCGTGCTGCCATCGACTTCTTGGAATCCAACTCCTCGCTTAAGAACCACTTAGTCTGGACGTTGCGAGCGACGGAAGAATTCGATGGAAAGCTCAACTCTCCTTTTAGCATCGTTCAAACCAACTTTGAACCTCAGCCTGGTTGCCCGTCGTGTGGACCTGCAAGAATTAGTGGTATATCACTTCCGGATTCCGTGCGAGATTTCATCGTTAACGAAGTCGCGTCATCTCCAACTGTTGAAACCGGAGGGATTCTCATTGGCAGAATTGATGGCACCACGGCGATCGTTACTCGAGCAACTGGCCCTGGTCCCAAGGCTATTCGAACTGCAACTCGATTCGAACGTGACGTCGAATTCGCCCAGCAAGAACTTGATGCGGAATCGGCGAGAGACCTATCCATGGTCTACATCGGAGAGTGGCACTCCCATTTAGTTCCTGAACCAGCTCCGAGTGGTAGGGATGTCCTTTCCCTCACGGGTATCGCTCAGTCATCAAACTATGCAACGACCAGCCCGATAATGCTCATCTGTGGATTTAATCAGGAGAAGAAATCCATCGGGGCTTTGAAGGGATGGGCGTTTCCTGTTGAATCGAGCATGAAGTGTATTCCCATTAATGCATGCCCATAGCACTGCTCGATTTAACCTTTTTCTCGACAAATCTAGGCTCAGTCAGGCGGCTCGACTACGGATATAGGGATCAGAAATACGCTGGCGAAAGCGGACATCGACAGTTTCTCGATATTTGCTCGCATTATCGGCTTTTCCAAAAAATTCTCCCCGGATGTGACCAAACGTGTCAAACGGACGTGAATGATAGCGTTCGCGATTGGCAGTGGTTTGGTCTGGATGGAATCACGTAGGACAACGGTCATGGACTGATGGATGGGATGCCCAAATCAGGAACAACACTCGGTGGATGCCGAAGAGACCAACCACTGCCAATCGCTTTTTCTCGTCAGCCGGTTGGATCGATTGACGTTTTATCAATGAAGGATTGCTATGCGTTTGTAACTTTTTCTAGGCAGACACCATGACCTCTGTTCGACTTCCGCGTCTATCGCGCCCCGGCGTTTTGGAATCGATCGCTCCCAAGCGATTATTCGAATTGCTTCAACCTTACACCGACTTCTTTGCAAGTCGGTCCGTACGCATCGAGTCACCCGATTCGATCGATTGCCAAGCGGTCATACGCGAGATAACCCACGCTGATCACGAAACACCTGCAGACTTGCTGGACGCGATTTGCCTAATCGACGAACTTGCAAACGCTGTTGCTGTCGAACTGCTGCTCGATCGAGTTCCTGGCCATACGCTGGGTCTTGAGCAAGGTGGTGAACATTCAGCAGCGGACATCGTTACTGCCGCTTGGTTGACCGAGCGGGAGCAACTTGTTCAAACACATGCGCGAGCCAAGTTGAAACGAGCTAGGTCGTTTGATTACTACCAAGCGAATCAAACGAAGCCACCGAAGTATGTGACGCCGGCCGAGGAAACGTTGCAGCAACTCGAACGCGACATCGATTCGTGGTACGTCGAGCGATTCCGCGGTCAAGGGACCAAGATAGAGATATTCGACCGGAAGGACGAAGTCGATATCTCGATCCTGCATGGCAGCCTGTTTCGACGCCAGCCCGTGGTGAACGCAGGCAACTTCGATATCAAGTCGTTCTGGCCAGTCCAAAGCGATTTGGCAATTTACAATCGTGCGTTCGGAGAACTCCGCATCAACGCGAAGTCTCCGAAGGAGAAGGCTCTGTATTGCCGGCTGTTAGGCAAACACCTGTTCGGCAGCGAGGATTGCTTTCCGACTGGAGTGAAGTATTCCCTTGAGCCGCTGCGTGAGTTCGGCTTTGATGCGCTTTCACCAGGAGACATCGATGGCATCCGCGATGTGAAATTGGTGGAGTTGTGGTTAGGCGATCCGGATGAGCGTTACGGTGTGATCACGATTCGGAAAGGAGATGATCTGTTTAATTGGGCTCAAGGTCGCAACAAGGATATCCACATCAAGCGACGGTTGATTTCAGCCACTTTCAAACTGCAAATGTTCGGTCGAAAGAGTGAGTTAGCAGTCACCCTACGGCCGCCCAATGTAGCGATGTACAACCGCGGGCCGATTGCATCTATCATAGAAGCCTGGTTGGCTCAACGCGGCTTCATCATCACTGGACTATCGACGAGGAAGCCTCGACATGAACCGATTCTGGCTAGCGCTTGAACGAGTCTGGGGACTGTCAACTTCCCGATTGTGTTGGCAACAGCACCTTGGCGATGTTGACCTCAGAAATGCGGATCTTGGGCGATACGAGCTACTCGTGGCAACCAATCAACTGGCAAAGACCCTGCCAGTGATTGGTAATCCGCACGAGTGGCTCGAGGTGTCCGAGTTCGAGGATGGAGTCTTCGAAGGCTACAACGAGAAGACCGAGGAGTATATTCCGGTTGATCGACGCGACTTGGTTTGCTTCGAATTCAACGTTGTGAAGCTCAGCAAGGTACTCTGCGATATAATCGGATTTGCTCCTGCCGTCGAGCAGTTGGATGAAACGCACCACTGCTATCTTCTCGGGCAGTTCGGTGGAACTTCGGGTGCAGGCTTCGCGTTCTACTTGGCCAAAGAATCTAATGGCCGACGTTTTTCGCGATGTCTAGACGCAGTTCAGCTGAAGGACCAACGTCCGTATGTGCTGTTCCTAACGTCGATGCGAGTCTTGAACGCCCAATGTTCGCGAGTGTTGATCGATAAAGGTTGTCTCGTTTTACCCCTGGAACAGTCGTTGGTTCACGACGAGGAGGGATGGGCACTTACCAATTGGGCTCGCAAGCATCTGGTCGAGTTCAGAGACCGGTTATTGCCGAAGCCGCAGGCTGCGGTTGGGAAATTCCCAACGCCATCTGGTTGCTCTTGGCAGGACGTTGAGATTCGCTTCCAAGATTCACACACTGTGACGGTGCTCGCTGGCGGCAAGCACGAGCGTTTAATGTTTGCACAGATGGGACTCGCCAACGCAAAGAACGGATTGCCGAACATGCAGTGGGAGTTGTTGTACTCGCTCGCGCAGGGCCACGGCTTGATGACTTGGAGTTCACCTGGGGCTCGTCGTGAGAATCGCAAGCATCGGGAAGCGTTGAACAAGACGCTTCGTGCCTTCTTCGGAATCGATGGCGATCCGATCGGCCTGACAGATGATAAGAAGGGCTATCGGTGCATATTCAAGCTGGTGCCCGATAATTCTCTTGAGTATGCCCGATTAGCGGCTGAGCATGAAGATTACTGATCTCTTGACAACGGCCCCGAACAAGCATCGACGCGATGACGGGTCAACTCTTTGCGAGATTGTTGTTTCCCGGTCGATGGACGACTTAAAGAAAAAGTCACTCAGGATTTGGCGAATTCCCAGAAAACGCTCCTGATGCCCCTAGGGCGACGCCGATCGCGACTCCCATTGCTACACCGATTGCAACGTTACCAAGTGCAACGCCTAGCGCCGCTCCAACGCCACATCCGAGAGCCAACGCTGCTCCCATATTCTTGTTGCCGTTGGTTGTCTTCATACTCTTTCCCCGTTTCCCTTTGCTTGGCTGCTTGAAGCACTCAATTCTACTCAGGCCTGTTTCGCGCAGATTCTAGGCGCTGGTCTCTTTCTGGATTGAAGAAATGGGAATTTTCCCAAACCCCACTCTCGGGATTTTAGCAAATTTCTGATTGTGTTTACCCAGTGTTTTTCCGGGTTTCGTGCGAAGTCGCTTGGGAATTTTCTTCTTTCCCAGCCCGTTTTGGGAATTTTCGCCAGTAGCGGACGACAGGTCTGATTCACATCAGGAAACAGCTCGCGAACAAGCGAGCGGGCCTCACAGGCTTTAACTTTCGGACCTGTTGCCTGTGGGGCCTCAATCAGGAGGTCCGTTCATGTCAGACAACCAATCCATCAACCTTGGTGACGACAACTTCGTTCGCAGTGTCATCCATCGGCAGGTTGGAAAACTAATCGCCAAGTCCGACTTTACACAGCAAGATCGAAACGATCTGGTCCAAGAGGTCTACGTTCGGGCGACCAAGAGCCTTCGCCTATACGATCCATCCGTTGGCCATCTCTACCCGTACGTCTGCACCGTGGTGCAACGCCATTTGGCCAACGTCGTTCGCGATCGCTCCGTTGTAAAGCGTACGACTGCCGGTCGCGTCAGTCTGAGCAAGAACGTCCGTGGTGATGACGGTGGTCAAGTCGAAATGTCTCAGACATTACACGACAAGGATCAAGATCGACGGCTAGGTCGTGCACGTCGCCTTGGTGAAGAGGAGCTCAACGACCTGCGCATGGACCTAGCCACGTTCATGTCGAAGCTACCAGAAAAATTCCAAGACATTCTCCGTCGCCGTCAAACCCACTCGATCACCGAGATTTCTCGCGACCTTGGCATCCCACGCACCACGCTAAATGACTGGATGTTGCAGATCCGCAAGCTCTTCGAGGAAGCAGGATTCGACAGATATCTGGAATCGTAACCGTCAATTCACCCGGGTACCGGGTATTCCAACAAATAGAGAAAGCAACTTTTCAATCAACACGAGTCATCAACCAAAAGGAATTCCAGTCAATGAGCGCACCCAACATGAATATCGATCAGCGAGTCACTATCTCGCTCGCTTTGCAGCGATATCTGCGAGCCGTCGAACGCTTCGAAGCCGCTTCCAACGAATTCAACGAATCCTGCCAGGCCATTCGTCAGGCACTTCCTCGTGAAAGCCGCTTTGTTGCCAACATCTCGCACCAGCACTTTCTGGTGACCAGCGATCAAGAAGGCGACTTCGAGGTCGAATCCGTTGACACGGTTTGATTCGCAACCTGTCATCACTCTCCTCTGACCTACTCGATGAAAGATCCGATTGCGATGTCAACGCGACTATTACCCCATGAACCTGGTGATCGGAAGTGCCTGAAGTGCAACGAGACGTTTCGTTCCAAGAGTGCCGCCAATCGCATTTGCAAAAAGTGCTCACAAGTCAATGCGTCACTGAAATTGAGTGAAGCACAAATCGCTCGCGAACGAGGCGCAAAACGCCTCAACGGCATTCCGATCGAGGAGCAAGACACCTACGAGATGAAATTCTTCTAGGCATCGATTTACGCAGCAAAGCACCCCAAGACAGTAACCCCAAGCACCAATGTCCCAAGTAATTACACAAACCGAATCAAGCGAAAAGACGCTGCTGACCTACTCAGCGTTAAACACGTTTCGCAATTGTCCCCGTAAGTACAAGAACCGCTATCTCGATAACCTGCGTCCGCGTGAGCGTGCAGAGGCGTTGTCGTTCGGCAGCGTGATCCATACAGCGATCGAGCTATGGTACCGATCGTCAAATACCGAGTCGCGGCTTCGCGATGTACTCGCCTACATTGACGATGCTTTTGAGAATCGCTTGGTCGATGCAAATCTAATGGTTCAATGGCATTTGGCAACGGCGATGATCCGTGGTTACGCCGAACGTTATGGAACTGAAGAATTCGAAATCGTCGAAGTTGAAAAGGAGTTCGTCGGCGAGATTCGCAATCCTGATACTGGCAGGCAGAGTCAGACGTTTCGCATCGCGGGCAAGGTCGATGGCATCGTTCGTTGCCATGATGGGTTGTATTTGCTCGAGCATAAGACTGCATCGACTGTTGATGCGAGTTATCTCGACAAGCTGTGGACCGACACGCAGATCGCGTTGTACTGCTATTACCTGCGGGAACTTGGCTATCCGATCGTTGGTGTTATCTACAACGTGCTGCTCAAGAGCCGGCTCAAGCAAGGCAAAGGCGAAACGCAAGAAGAGTATGAAGTTCGCCACGCGGAACTTGCTGCCAAAAACAAGAGCGGCAAGTCGACTGCGAAACGCCAGATGTCTGAGACGGATGATGAGTTTCAGTCGCGACTGACTGAATGGTACTCACGCCCCGATGCGTTTCATCGCGAATTCATTTATCTCTCTGAAGACCGACTTGCCATGTTGCAAGACGAGGTCTGGGAGATCACGCAGCAATACCTCGATGCCCGACGGCGTGGCAAATGGCTGCTCAACACCTCGAACTGTTTCTCGTACCAACGACCATGCGAGTACTTGGCGTATTGCCAATCGGGATTCAATCCAAACGTCGCTGACAACCTGTACGAGATCGCTCTCCCTAACGAAGAGCTATCTCGTGTTGATTCTGAAGCACCCCAGTTCTGATTTGAAAGGAAACCTTTTCATGACAATGACTCTACCAACTGCCAAGACCAAACCGACTACGGACTTGGCCAAGCAATCGATCTTACTTTACGGTGTGCCAAAGCTCGGCAAGAGCTCGTTCGCGTCACAGTTCCCGGAGGCGATGTTCTTCGAATGCGAACCAGGGCTCAATCACTTGGAAGTGTTCAAGGTGCCGACTTACTCGTGGGAAGCATTCTTGGAAGCTTGCAAGTTGCTCGCTAAGGGCGATCACAACTTCAAGACGCTGGTGATCGACACGGTCGACAACGCGTTCAAGATGTGTTCGGACTATGTCTGTGCCAAGCATGGCATCGAGTACGAAGGGGACATGGGCCACGGCAAAGGCTGGGCTCTGGTCAAGAACGAATGGCATCGCGTGCTGACTCGTTTGGCCAGCTTGCCCTATGGCTTAATCCTCATCTCGCACGCGGTCGACAAGACGATCGAAACGCGAACGGGCGAATACACCAAGACCACTCCGAGCTTGCCTGATCGTGCTCGCAACGTCGTGTTAGGCCTGGTCGACATCATCCTCTATGGAGATTCGGTCTCTCGCAAAGATGCGGCTGGCAATCTCGTTGTAGATCGCGTGCTCCGCACCAAGCCTCATCCAACTTACGAGGCCGGAGATCGCACTGGTCGCTTGCCCGAGATGCTCCCACTGGATTACTCCGCCTTCAATTCGGCATTCAGCGGCACCGCTTCGAATTCAACCGCACAGAGCCCTGCGCCCGGCAAAGGCACTGTTGCGTCTACTTCTACTCCGGGCAGCACCCCAGCAGGAAAGGCTGTTAAGCAATGAGCGATTACGAAGAATACGAAACCTCCAACCAATCTGTTGATCTCACCTCGTTCGATGATGAGTTCGCAACAGCGGAAGCACCAGAGTATGACGAGGTCCCCGACGGCAAGTATCAGGCTCGCATCGAGTCAGTGAAACTTGAGAGCAGTCAAAAAGGCGACCCGATGATCAAGTTCGATTTGGAAGTGCTGTCTGGCTCACATGCCGGGCGTCACATCTTCAAGAACTCTGTAATCACGCAAGCATCGATCCCTTATGTGAAGGGCGATCTGAAGACGTTGGGTCTGGAACTTTCCAAATTCAGCGAACTGTCCGGGCGACTTGAAGAACTGCTCGATGTGACCTTGGAAGTCACGAAGCGGACTCGTGGTGACTACACCAACGTCTACTTCAATCGACGCATTCGTCTCGCAGCTGCATCGAACGGCGAAGCTCCATCATCACCGGACATGCCGTTCTAATCGTTTGCCGCTTGAGTTCGTACGGGTGCGGCTGGGACGGAACAAGCGAATGAGTCGGTGTTAATCGGCCATTCGCTCCGTCCCGGCTTCTTTTATTTCGATTTCCCACTGAGGCGATTTGGATGTCGTTGATTGTTCTTGTCATCTGCGTATGGATGCTTCGATTGCTATTGATCGCAGTCTCCCTGCTACTCGTTGTACAGATCATCGGCATGCTCTTGTCCCGAGGTCACTGATAGGAAAGAGACTGCCATGATCGAGTTGGCGTTGCCATATCCGCCGAGTGTCAATCATTACTTCAGCTATTACCAGGGGCGTCCCGTACTCTCCAAGGATGCACGCACGTATCGGCACCAAGTTCGCCGCATTGCGATCGCCAAAAGTATCAAACCGCTGATGGGACACATTGCGATCCGAATTGATATTGCACCGCCCGATGATCGTCGTCGCGATTGTGACAACGTGCAAAAGGCTGTTCTCGATGCGTTGCAGCATGCTGGCGTGTTCTGGGACGACTCGCAGGTCGTTTGGCTGCTGTCGATCAAGCATGAATCCAAACCGAAGGGCCAGATCAAAGTGCAGATCGATGATGCAGAAACACAGACGCTTTCGCCCGCAATGGAGATCGCCTAGTCATGTCGCAGCTCACCCATTTCAGTCGCCCTATCATTCGACATCTGCCAAGTCTGAATCTCGTTGTCCGTTTTGATGATTCAGGCATCTCCGTCCGCGCGTACCGCTGCCGCAAATGGAAAAGCGTTACATGGGCTCAACTCGCGTCTTTAGCAGACGAAACCGAGCCGGTAGTCCGGTTTTGTGAGACTGATCACGGGTCAAGAGTTTTGAAGGCGATGGGAGTGCGTCTACCGTTGGGTGAGGAACCAGATAAAGGTGGCCCAGCTTGAGTCACCCAGCGATCACTTTATTGACGACTCTGTTCGAGCCATCAGACCTGATTCTCTTTCGTCCTGTGGAATCATGGACTGAAGCTGGGCGGAAACGCAGTCGTGTTGATTTTAGCAACGTATGCTACCGGCCCGCCAAGGCGACGACACTCGAACAAACGCTGGCTCGGCTGGAAACAAGTTCCGAGTCCGAGCGTGCGAACTTGTTTTTCGGCGTCTGTCCACGAGTTGGTAACAAGGGACGGTTCGACCTAGCTTGGCAAATTCGTGTTGTCCGATGTCTTTGGGCTGATCTTGATGGATGCAATGTTTCTCAAGCTATTGAACGTTGCAATTCACAGGCGATCCCTGCGCCAACCGCAATAGTCAATAGCGGCAACGGCGTGCATCTGTATTGGCGTTTGGATCGCCCATTGCTGATCGACGATGTTGGCGATCCACCTCCCGTTGAAACGGAATGGTCAATTGGAAGCGACGGACGCAAAAAGCCAAAACGTTACGTTCTAGACGGTAAAGACCGAGTCTTCTTGGATCGACGCCATCATTTGACCAAAACAAGCCCGAAAGCACTGCAGGCTCAGGACCTACTGACTGGCATCGCGGCTGCGATCAATGCTGATCACACGACCGACCTCACTCGGTTGCTCCGACTACCGGGCACATTGAATCGAAAAGATCAACGCAATGGTCGTGAACCAGTCAAGGCAGAGTTGTTCGAATGCGAGAGCAACCGGCGATATTCCCTGGATGTCTTTCAGAAGTTCGCAAAGTCATGTGAAGCCACCAAACGCCAAAGGCAGATTGAAGCGATGCCTTTGCCGGCCGTTCGTAAGTTATCGGCTGGCAAGTCCGACAAGCTCTCGGAGCTTATCGCCGCATGTACGATAGCCCCTGAAGGCACTCGTTCGGAGGCTGACTTCGCCGTCTGCTGCTATGCGATTCGACACGGAATCTCCAAGGATGACGTTTGGAGTCGGCTGCAATCTGTCGGCAAGTTCGCAGAGCAAGGTCGGCGCTATTTCGACTTAACATGGGAAAGTGGCGAGTACGATGTGCGAGCCGCTTTGTGCGATCGCTTGCAGAAGCGTGTGCCAAACGAGAGCCCAGCAGTAGCTGCGCCCGCCGGTGACCAGCAGGTAGAGGAGTCGGAGGAACGACGAACCATTATGATCGACTCGCGATCAACGCCTGTGGCCTCAACCATGGGCCAGATCACCGATCGATTGCTTGCCACCGGCTCATGTTTCAATCGGGTAGAGCAATTGGTTGTTGTGCGAGAGCAATCGATCTCGCCTGTGCTCTCATCTGCGGAATTGACGGGACTGCTCAATCAGCACGTCGAGTTTTATTTCGTCAATGAAGATGGCGGCGAGTATAAGCCGTTGCCAACTTCTTATGCGAACACCTGGCTTAACAACGTTGGCCAACGTGAACGTTTGCCCGCAATTCGGCTGTTCAGCCACAATCCGATCTACACGGAGGACTGGCGGATGGTCAGTCCGGGTTTCGATCCCAAGTCCGGTTTCTACTACGCTGGTCCACATATTGAGCCAGTCGAAGGGACCAAACATCTAGACGCACTGTTGCGAGACTTCTGTTGGCGGAAGCCGGCAGATCGGACCAATTACATCGGAATCCTGCTAACGGGATTGCTGGTCTCACGTTTCATCGGCTCCAAGCCGGCAGCACTGTTCAACGGGAATCAGCCGGAACTTGGCAAATCGGTTCTTGCACAAATCTTGGCAATCCTTCGTGATGGCCATCATGTTGAAACCGCATCGTACAACGCGAACGACGAGGAATTCGAGAAGCGGCTGGGAACAATCGTCCGGCGTGGCGTTACGACAATCATCATCGATAACGCCAAGGCCCGTGGCCGCAATCCCAAGATCGACTCCGCGTGCCTCGAGCGGTCAATTACCGATCCGATTCTATCTTTTCGGTTGCTTGGCTTCTCGCAAGAGATCCGAGCCGAGAATTCTCACCTGTTTTGCATCACGGCCAACTCGCCGGATGTGAGTCGCGACCTTATCACTCGCTGCGTGGTTATCAATCTGCATCACGAGGGCGATCCAACGAAACGGTCCTTCTCGATGGACGATCCAGAGGCATACGTCCAGACGAATCGGCTGCAGCTGCTAGGTGAGCTGGTAAACATGGTCGAACGCTGGAAAGCCAGCGGCATGCCTCTAGCCAAGATTCAAACGCGTTTCAACAAGAAGGGCTGGGGCAACATCATCGGTGGAATTCTTGCAGCCAACGGCGAACCGGACTTCATGGCCAATGCCGAGGATGCAGCCAGTGAGATGGACGACACCCGACGCGAGTTCGAAGAGCTAGTCACGGCGCTCGCGAAACATCCCCAGGGAATCTGGTCCTCATCCGAGTTAACAGACCTTGCGAACAAGAACTTTGTGTTGCAGTCCGAGCTTGGCGACGGGACACCACGCTCTCAGACCACGCGTATGGGCAAGCTAGCGGGTCGATTCGTTGGCGAGCGATTCAAGCTCGATGATGGCACCTACGCAGTTTTCAAACGCTCCTTCAACGGTCAATACAACCAATACCAAGTCTTCGTTGAGTCAGCCCAAAGTGACCGCTTAGGACTTCCGGACGTTGAAAACCAGACGTCCGGGAACGTCCGGGAATTGGAGCTGTTTTCATGATCAATATCACAAACGCCAATAGTGCCGTGCCGTTCAATCAATTCCGCTGCTTCCACATTGGAAGCTCGGTGTCGACTTCCGGACGTTTAGAACATTTCCCGGACGTAAAGATTTCCAAACGTCCTAACTTTTTACCCAGCATTTTCATTGGTGGCTTAGGACGTTCCGGACGTTCCGGACGTTTGTTAGGAGTTAGTTGTTGGGAGGGTAAACGAACGTGTTTTTCCCCGTATGTAGATCGTATAGGGAAACACGTCCTAAACGTCCGGACGTCCGGGAGTGCCGCAAACCACATTTCTCAGTCACATCAAAATCGAAAGGCAACCTCGGTATGAATCACGCATTTGCGTCTCGCCCCACCCTCTACAACGGCGTGCAATTTCGTTCCCGCTTAGAAGCACAATGGGCGTGCTTCTTCGATCTAGCGAAATGGAAGTGGGACTATGAGCCTATGGACCTCCTCGGATGGACGCCAACCTTCCGTGTGGAGTTTCCGTGCAGTCACTCCGAGTGCTCAGACACCCATGTACTTCTGATCGATGTGCAACCGTTCGATGACATCGCGTCGTTTGCTGGCCGTCGTTGCTTGGACTTCGCATTCGGCGCTAGTAACAAGCCAAACGGCGAAGAGGAAACGATTCCTGCCGACGCATCAGCGGCATTCGGCATCAATCCCGACGTGACCTACTGGCAGATGTCTCACGGCGCGGGCGGTGGTGAAGAGAACATCCGGAATTGGACGCCTACGAATGCCCACCAACTTTGGAAGCAAGCGGGCAACGTCATCCGAGGCTGCTCATGAGTAACCAATCGAGAACGCAAGTCATCGCACACGTTAGCGCACGTCGCAACCGTTGCACCTCATTCGAGTGCAACGCCCAACCAGCAGGAGGACGCGTCAGAGGGCCAACAGTGGCCCCACGATGCGTCTGCCACTATGGCACGCAGGCAACAGAAAAGCTTTAGGTACTCCGGCCCCAGTGCCACAACTCAGGGCCGCGGGAACAGCCGCGCGATTAGTCACAGTTTCTTTGTTTTGTCCGACCTCACGTTTCCAGCCAAAAGGATTGCATTATGACCACCACTGCTTTGCAGATTGAAATGTGGACGCTTGATCGCGTTCGTCCCTATGAAAACAACCCTCGCAACAACGACAAAGCCGTCGACGCAGTCGCAGCTTCAATTAAGGAGTATGGTTTCTCACAGCCAATCGTTGTCGACATCGACAGCGTCATCATCGTCGGCCATACGCGATTGAAGGCTGCACAAAAACTTGGACTTGAACGCGTACCAGTCGTGGTCGCCTCACATCTGACGCCAGAGCAGGTTCGAGCGTATCGGATCGCCGACAACAAGACCGCTGAGATCGCGGAATGGAATTACGATCTGTTGCCGATCGAATTGTCGGCATTGCAGGAAGCCAATTACGATCTAGGGCTCCTCGGCTTCAACGCTGAGGAACTCGCGAAACTGATGGATACCGGCGTCAACGAAGGTTTGACTGATCCAGATGACATCCCCGAGCCGCCAGACGAAGCGGTCACTCAACCTGGCGATCTTTGGATCCTCGGTAACCATCGGTTGCTCTGTGGCAACTCCTCATCGCCGGCAGACCTGGATCGTTTGCTGGCCGGCGCTGCAATCCACCTTGTCAACACAGATCCGCCATACAACGTGAAAGTTGAACCGCGATCAAACAACGCGATCGCCGCCGGCCTGTCGTCGTTCACGAACGATGGAGCATCTTCGAAGCTTAAAGGTGGCCAAGGTAACGCTGCTTCATTCGGTGTTGATCATGAGACCGGCAAACCGAAGCATGCGGCGACGCACAAAAAGCTTCGTGCTAAAGATCGTCCGTTAGCAAACGACTTCGTTAGCGACGAGGCCTTTGATCAGTTGCTCGACGATTGGTTCGGAAACATTGCACGCGTATTATTACCAGGTCGCTGCTTCTACATCTGGGGCGGCTACGCCAACTGCGGCAACTACCCACCAGTGCTGAAGAAGCATGGTTTGTACTTCTCGCAGTCAATCATTTGGGACAAACAACATCCGGTCCTAACACGCAAGGACTTTATGGGTGCCCACGAATGGGCGTTCTATGGCTGGAAGGAAGGAGCTGGGCACAAGTATTACAGTCCCAAGAATGCGACTGACCAGTGGCAAGTGAAGAAAATCAATCCGCAGTCAATGTCACATTTGACTC
>JANMNR010000796.1:0-7451 GCA_031368325.1 Pirellula sp. | reverse complement strand
GGTGGCGCGAGCAAGGTATTTGCCCTAGCCAGCGAGCGAGAACTTTTTTCGATCCTACCCGAACCCACGATCAAAAATTGGCTGTTGTTTGTCGCTTCGGCGATCACGATGATGATTGGGTCTATACCGCAACAAGATGTTTTCCAGCGAGTGATGTCGGCCAAGGATGCGGACACAGCCAGGAACGGAGCAGTGATAGGCGGGCTTTCCTATTTGGTCTTTGCTTTTGTTCCCATGTTTGTTGTGGTCTCTTCGTTGATCATTATGCCAGAGGCTGCGGCGGAAATGCTAAAGAGCGATGATCCACAACGCGTTTTACCCACGTTGATTTTGAATCACATGCCGTTCTTCGCGCAGGTCCTGTTCTTCGGAGCCCTGGTCTCAGCGATCAAGTCGACGTCGTCTGCCACACTTCTTGCACCTTCGACAAGTTTCGTAGAGAACATTCTCCGCCATATGTGGCCCAGCTTAGACGACCGCCATTTACTGCGAGCTATGCGGATCAGTATTTTCGTGTTCGCGGCCACGGTACTGTCATACGCGATTGCGGTAGATGGCAAGCCGATCTACGACATGGTGTCATCCGCTTACCAAGTCACATTGGTGGGTGCGTTTGTGCCTTTGGCTTTTGGTCTTTACTGGCGACGAGCCACATCGCAAGGTGCGCTAGCCAGTATCGTTTTGGGGGTAAGCGTTTGGTTGATTTTAACTTTGTTTCCGGATTGGGGAAAAGAGTTAACTTTCCTCCCCGATTGGGTTCAAGAGTTTCCGGGGCAACTCGGAGGCTTGCTCGCAAGCATCACGGGCATGATCGCCGGTTCGTTACTACCGCAGTTCATTGCGAACTCCACTGCAAGTGAAGCAACCACATACAGTGTGCACCCGGAGGGGACTTAGTGGGGATTTCTATCTCGCCCCGAAGAGTTTACTCCGGGGCGCGATGGCCTCGCAACTCATTGTCTCAACCTGGCCAGTAGCAAGCGATCTTGGCTTTGAGAAACCTCGCACTGCGCTGGAGTTGCTCAATGCCATCGACACCATCTTCGATACTGATCCAACCATCAAAACCCACTCGCTTTAATTCACCAAAAATCTGGTCGTAGTCATTTAGCCCCTGGCCAATTTCGCCGTGACGAAGGCGTTTCGCATAGCCCGCAGCCCCACCCTCTTCGCGACGCAGATCCTCCAACGTCCCCTCGATCAAATACCGATCGCTCGCGTGCATCGTCACCACCCGATGCGAAACTCGCTTCAGCAATTCGATAGGATCATCGCCAGCAATATACGCATTGCTCGGATCGTAGTTGACGCCGAATGACGGATGATCAATTGCGTTGACAAGCGAGCAGAAGACGTCCATCTTCTGCGCAAACTCCGGGTACTCCCAAAAATCATCCTTGTAATGGTTCTCTAGGATCAACGTCACGCCATTCTGAACGGCATAGGGCAAACAGGCTTCGATGCAATCGGCAGCCAACCCTACACCTTGCTCTGCGGTTAAGGCAGGTCGCCGCTGGCCACTCAGGACACGACAATAGTTGCCGCCCAACGTTGCGATCATATCGATCCAACGCTTCTGCTTTTCGATCTCTCGATTTCGAAAGCCTTCGTCCGGATGGGTGAAATCAGGAGAGCAACATAACATGGGAATGACCATTCCCATCGCCTCAACTTGCCTCCGAAAGACAGGCCACTTTGAGGCATCTGTCATCTCAATGAAGCCAGCATAGAACTCCAGTCCCTCGATCTGGAGCGTTGACGCGAGCTCAAACCATTCAGACAACTTCATCGTGCCATCTTTGCAAAGCGCCTGCATGTACGCTTTAGGAAAGGCAGCTAGTTTTGGCATGTTCGTTTTCCCTTTTACTTGTTCTTATTTTCGAGGAAGCGTGAAATCTAGCCGATACTGCGGCTCGCAAGTTAGCGGTTCCTCGCCGAAACCGCTTCTACTTGCGGTTCGATTTGGAAAATGCCAAAAGTCGTGGACGAGCCCCAACCGTCTTGATTGACTCGTGCAGGATGGAATTGTCAGTTTCGATTGACGAGCTCGTCTAAGTTAAGTACCAGGTTTGCAATCAAGGTACAAACAGCAAGCTCTTCCGGCGGAAGCGACGAGTCGAATGGTTTTTCACCGATAGCAATGAGCCGCTTAGCGTCGGCCCCATTTTCCTTGAAGCGCAATCGGAATTGTTCAGCCGCTTTTTCAATTGCTCCCAGCTCCGAAGAAGTTGGTTGGCGGGACAGGCATTGCTGAAAGATCGCGCCGATTCGGTCTTGCGGTTTCACTTTCGTGTCCCGAAGAATTCCCTCGGCAAGCACCCTGGCCGCTTCCACGTATTGAACATCGTTCATGAGCTGCAACGCCTGCAGCGGCGTGTTGCTTCTTTCTCGCCGCGTGCAGAACAACTCTCGATTCGGTGCGTCGAAGTTGCTCATGAAGGGAGGTGGCGCCGTTCGCTTGATGAAACTATATAGGCTGCGGCGATAAAGCGAGTCGCCATGGTCCTGAATGTAGTATCGCGTGTTCGAGTCACCATAACCGACCGGCTCCCAAATGTTCTTGGGTTGGTAGCCTTTGAATGCCTGACCACCGCTCCGCCGATTGAGCAAGCCGCTCACCGCCAATACCGTATCGCGTATCTGTTCGGCATCCAATCGAATCCGCGGACCGCGCGCCAGATAGCGATTCTCGGGATCGATATTCAATGTTTCTGCTGTGACGACCGCAGACTGACGAAAAGCGTTCGTCGTGACCAATTCACGCATGAACTGCTTGATGTCCCAACCATTTTTTTGAAATCGAAAGGCAATCGCTTCCAAAAGTTCAGGGTGCGATGGCGGTGAGCCTTGCGAGCCAAAGTCATCGCTGGTTTTGACCAAGCCCACACCAAACACTTGTTGCCAGAAACGATTGGTTGTCACGCGTGCCGTGAGCGGGTTTTCATCCGCGATAAGCCACTTGGCCAGGTCGAATCGGTTCAGTCTATCCCTCCCGGCGGGCTTCGCAATCGCAGGTAGGATTGCCGGTGTTCCCGGCGATACCGCTTCACCCTTTTGGTCGTATTGGCCTCGCGTCATCACAAACGCTTCTCGTGGTTTCTCTTGATCGTTAAAGATGAATGTACCGGGGATTTGACTCTCGATCATGGCTCGATCGACTCGAGCGTTTAACCAATTTCGACGAGCAACCAGGATCACGGGTGAAGCGGCCTCGGAAATGTGCATACGATAAAACTCCGCGACCTTTTCGGCCTGCGACTTGCCCGCTTCGCTATCCGGCCCTTCTTTCAACGCTTTGGCTACGGACTCGCTCGCTAACGGAACAGCAGTTCCCTTGACCGATGTCCACCAGGCAGTGATGTTCGAACTAAGCTGGTCTTCGATCCGTTGATTGCCGGTACAGGTTAAGCCATCCCAATAGCAGATGCCGCCGAAAAGCCCTAGTTTGATTTCCTTTACCGCCGCACCGGTCTTGAGTTCGGAAATCGGTATGTTCAGTTCAGCCCACCGGCCAGGCAGTGGAAGTTTACCTTGGACTCGGTCTGGTTCTACACCAACCAGTTTGCCATCGCTTGGTTCGTTGCACCAAGCCCATCGCTTTGTCCCAGAGTCGGTCTTGATGTCAACGAAAATGGCCTTGGGTGGTTCATAGCGATCTGGCATTGCCCATACACGCAGGCTGCCTTGATCCAGAATCCACATCGGCGTAAGGCCTCCCGTGATCGTCTGTTCAAACTTGTGTCCGAACTCCTGGCGCAATGCTCGACGCCCCATCGGAGCACCAACATCACTGGACCACCGTGCATCATTTCGTGAGGTGTTCCTGAGGCCAGCGCCAATCGGAAACTCATCGTCCATCCAAACAGCCGTCAATGGGCCTGTTCGTGGAACTGTGGACTGTGTTTCGAACTCGATCTGCTCCTTGTCCATCGCCGCCTGTTGAAGCTTGGATAGCATTTGCGACTCTCGTTCTTTCGCTTGCACAAGTGCTTTCGTTTGTTCGGGAGTTGCCACGCGCAGAAAGGGCCGTGTGGACTCGCTGTTTCCATCCATGGCAGGATCTGCTGCGCTATAAAAGAATGAGTAAAGCGAGTAAAACTCGCGAGTGCTGATCGGATCGTATTTGTGGTCGTGGCATACCGCACAGCCTCCAGTCAGTCCTAGCCAAGTTTGAATCGTCGTGCTGGTTCGATCGACTGCATATCGAAACAAAAATTCTTCGTCGATCGCGCCGCCCTCACCTGTGGTCACATTGCAGCGGTTGTAGCCGGTCGCGACTTGTTGCGAGAGCGTTGGATTGGGGAGTAAGTCGCCAGCTAACTGCTCGACGGTGAATTGCGAGAATGGCATGTTCTCATTGAACGCATCGACGACCCAATCTCGATAGGCCCAAGCTTGTCGCTCATTGTCCAAATGCATACCGTGGGTATCGCCATAGCGAGCGACATCCAACCAATGCCGGGCCATCTCTTCGCCATAGTGTGGGGATGCAAGATACTGTTCGACCAGCTTGCGATAATTTGCTTCGCTTGGATCCGCAACGAAGGAGTCCACGTCGGACAAACTTGGCGGAAGTCCGGTTAGCGTGAAAGCCAAACGTCGCACCTGAGTCACTGGATCGGTAGGGCCTTGCGCGACGAGTCCTTTACGTTGTCGTTCGAGTTCAAGAACTGCATCGATAGAACTGTCGCTTTCCTTGGGCGCAGTGATCGGCTCAAAGGACCAGTGCTTTTCGTACTTGGCTCCTTGTTCGATCCATCTTGAGATCATTTGTTTTTCGGCATCGGTCAGTTGGCGATTGGAGGATGGGGGCGGCATCACGGAGTCCGGATCGGTCGATTGGATTCTCGCCCACACGAGACTCTCGTCGAGTTTGCCGGGAACTATCGCATGCTCGCCGGAAGACCGCGGAGTTAGTGCGCCCTCGGCGGTATCCAATCGCAGTTCGGCTTCGCGGGTTTTCGCGTCAAAGCCGTGGCAACGGTAGCAAACGCTGGACAGGATTGGCCGAATATCCTGATTGAATCTCAAAGGCGCTGTCGCGTTATTCTGCGCATGGGCGATCGAGCCGCTTGAAACACAGCTCAACAAGGCAACGGGGATTAAACACCAACAGAGAGGAATTCGGATCATAGCCCAGCAATACTCCAGAGTGCGGACGAGGCAAAGCGTCGTAGTACGAACTACAGAGTATAGTTTAGTCTAGCAGCTCGTAGAGCCGTTTCTCGTGTTTTGGGCGATACCTATTTCTTTCCGTTGTTCTCGCGGGAACCCAAATCGGCTAGACTACAGCCGTGCTTTCGAAATATGTCCCTAACTCTCAACGGACGCTCCGATACGCTGCTACATGAAATCGTCATCTGCCTCGACGCCTCGACTCTTTGATTCCGTCTTAACCGAAATTGCTGAATACACCTCAGCCAAAACAGATTTTGGTTCAGAAGCCATTGAAACTGCCCGATGGTGCTTGCTCGATAGTTTAGGTTGCGGACTACTTGCCCTCGATTATGCCGCGTGTACGAAAATGCTCGGCCCTGTCGTTCCCGGTGCGACATTGAACGGTGGAGCGCGAGTGCCTGGTACCGATTGGCAGCTGGAGCCAGTCAAAGCGGCGTTCAACATCGGGTGCATGTTTCGGTGGCTTGATTACAACGACACGTGGCTAGCTGCCGAATGGGGCCATCCGTCGGATAACTTCGGAGCCATTCTGGCTCTGACCGATTACCTGGATCGAAACCCGAACAACCCATGGCAACCGAACCGCAGGTGGACGGTCCGCGACGTCTTGCACGCGGCCATTCAAGCTTATGAGATCCAAGGTGTATTAGCTCTTGAAAATGGGTTCAATCGCGTTGGCTTGGACCACGTACTTCTCGTTCGAATTGCTTCAACAGCGGTCGCATGTTCTATCCTAGGCGGATCGGCATCGCAAATCGCCGATGCGGTGAGCCTGGCTTGGCTCGACGGCGGCGCTCTTCGAACGTATCGACACGCCCCCAATACCGGCTCCCGAAAGAGCTGGGCGGCGGGGGACGCAACTCAACGCGCTGTCCAGTTAGCGCTCTGGACTATGGCCGGGGAACAAGGCTACGCGTCGGCATTGACCGCTCCGCGATGGGGCTTTAACGATGTCGTTTTGAAAGGCAAGCCGGTAGTCATCAGCCGAACGCTAGGTAGCTACGTGATGGAAAATATCTTGTTCAAGGTCTCCTTTCCCGCTGAGTTTCATGCGCAAACTGCGGCCGAAGCCGCCATGCAATTACACGCCGAAGTGATCTCTCGGATAGACGCCGTCAGGGAGATTACGATCCATACCCAAGAATCGGCCGTTAGGATCATAGACAAGCAAGGTCCGCTCGTGAATCCTGCAGATCGAGATCATTGCCTACAGTATATTGTGGCCGTAGCATTGCTACACGGTGACTTGACATCGGAACACTACGAAGACGTCGCGGCTGCCGATCCGAGAATTGACCAGCTTCGTCAAAAGATGGTAGTCATTGAAGACCCTCGCTACACGAAAGACTATTTGGATCCCGATTTGCGATCGATTTCAAATCGTATTCAAGTGCGATTTGCGGACGGCACCGAAACGGAAGCGTTTGAGGTTGAGTTTCCACTCGGCCATCGACGACGCAGGTCGGAGTCGCTAGGTCCGCTCGAAGCAAAATTCCGTAGCAACGCCGAAACACAGTTTTCGAGATCGAGAGTCGACGCCCTTTTCAAAATGTTCGATGCAAAGGAATCGTTGATGGATCTACGTGTCTCTCAGCTCATGGATCTATTTGCCAAAACTCAATAGTTTGCGAATCGAAACAACTTTAACCAAGCAGAATCGCCGTGACAATGTTGCGTGAAATCACCGAATCGATTCAACAGCAAGAGCAGATCCTATTGCAGGGAGGTGGCAAGTCCGGATCCGATCGGCAACGCAAACTGGGTAGATTGCCTGTGCGTGAACGGTTATCGATCTTGCTGGACCCGGGCCGACCCTTTCTAGAACTGGGACTTTGGGCCGCAAACAAGATGTATCCCGATTGGGGTGATGTACCGGCGGCAGGTGTTGTTTCTGGGATCGGTTGGATCGATGGCCATCCGTGCATGATCGCCGCAAACGATGCTACCGTAAAAGCCGGGGCCATGTTTCCGCAGTCGGTCAAGAAGATGATTCGGGCACAAAAGATAGCCCATCGACTTCGTCTGCCGATCGTATACTTAGTCGATTCGGCGGGAGTCTTCTTGCCTCTGCAAGATGAGATTTTTCCAGATGAAGACGACTTCGGCAGGATCTTTCGCAACAACTCGGTTCTGTCCGCGGACGGGATCCCACAGTATGCAGCAGTGATGGGGAATTGCATCGCGGGTGGCGCGTATTTGCCCGTACTGTGCGACAAGATCCTTATGACCGAGGGGAGCCAACTTTGTTTGGCTGGTCCCGCGCTTGTCAAAGC
>JANMNR010000711.1:0-2851 GCA_031368325.1 Pirellula sp. | reverse complement strand
TCTTTGAGCCGAACTCAATACGATACTTGACCATGCCGGGATTGATTCTAAGCTTTAATGCGTACTTTCTATCCAACGCTATGTCCTGGCTGACTGTTTGGTAATGCACGTCATCTGCAAAGGCCCTTAGAAAGACTCCTTGCGCAGCCAGCCCAGGTTCAAGCTTACCACGGCACTGCAGGCTTCCTGTCCCTTTTTCATCGCGGGCAATGAACTGATTATCGACCGGCATTTCCTCACCAGATGGTTCTCGTGAGAGCCAATCGGAGGAACTGGGCTGCTTTACCAAAATGCTCGCCGAACCCATGGTCGGATCACCACCATTGCTTATCGCAACGGTGACCTTCATTGGGCCATTTCCTTGTGCCCGTGTGAGAACAAGTCGGTCGCTTTCCACACGCTTGATAACGGCCACATCGTCTATATGCCACTGATACTGCAGTTCTCCAACTCCTTTTTCTTGCATGTCCGCCAGATTGGTTATTTGTGGGACGACTTCAATTGTATCACGACCGTTCCAGTCCCCCGGCGCACTTAGGGAAAGAACAGGCTCTGGCAAGTCTTCGACGATGGTAATTGGAACTTCTTTTTCGACGATGGAGTTCAAGAATAAAGCTTTGAACCGAAGCGTCATCCGACGGTTACCAACGGACCGACCGGCGCTAAGGACATAGTTGAATCGGTCAGTAACAACGCTCTTTGTCCCGTCATCTCCCGTTAACTCCCATAGGACTTTGTAAGCGTCGCCCGGATTGGCAGTGACTGTTACACTCGTTCCTTCCCTGAGCTCGATTTGTTGATGGGAGAGAGAAATCGCACTTGCAGATTGAACGATATGCCCGGTGACGGTTTGATTCGGTTTCTGGTTTTCGAACTGCAACTTCATCCATTCGGGGGTACGAGCGACCTGAGAGACTCGAACTTCATCAAGGTCGCCTACGAAGTCATAGTTGTGGTACCAACCGCCGATCCACAATCGGCCAGGGCTCTTGATATTGAGCGTGGGGGTCGCGTGGTTATCGAGATCGCCATTGATGTAAATTCGACCCTCTCCGCGATCGTAGGTATGAGCGACATGCAGCCATTTTCCGATGCTCAATAGCTGCTTGCCTTTGACGTCGGAAAAATCGCTATCGATGTGGAGATGTGGAGGGCTTCGCAGCTGCATGCGAACTTTACTGCCACGGCCGCCACCCTCGTTTCCCCAGCCGATGATGGTAGCATTCGATCGTTCGGCGCGGATCCATGCTTCGGTGGTATGTGAACTGGCACCAGACGGAAAGTTCGCAATCTTGTCACCGCCGAAAACGCCCTTTTGCCCAGCTAGATGGCGAGCCTCGCCAACCATGCCGACCGTCGCCGTTGTACCCGTGTCATTACTAGGTAGCGTCCCAACACTGTCTTCTACCGGGTTGTTCATATGCCAGACGCTGAGGTAGCCATTCGAAGCGTTAAAAACCGCCTTCCCATCGGACTCACTGGTAGCGTCCGAATTGCCCCAGTAAACATGTATTTCCTTAAGCGAGTCTCCGCCGATCTCTGGGATTCGCAGCCAGACGCTTGCTGTTCCGGCCTGCGGATCCCATTGCTCAATTTGATACGCAAGCCTTTGGCCATCACGTAATGCGAACCGAATGTCTTCTCCGCTCGCCCTGGCTTGGGTGAAATCAAACGCGTCTTTGTTGAGTCGAACTAGAAGCGGAAAATCCCGCATGGAAGCCGACGACGGCAAATTGGCTCCTTGCTGAGTTGTGTCCACCCAGATTGAACCCCTATGCTTCCACTCGGAGTATTGTGAGAGTGCCGGCGCGTTCAAAAACAAGAAGCAGCCAATGGCAACGAGCTGTCGGGATGTCATAGGTAGGGTTTTAAAGGGGCACGCGAATAGTCTAAAGCGAGTTTCCATCTTAGTTCATTTCGATCCACTGATTGCCAGCACCGAGTTGCTTTGCAAAAAGTCGAAATCATCTAGTTGCTTTTGCCCAGGATTTTCGAAACGTCAATCAAGTATACCTGCCTACCTTTTCCATCGTGTGTTGAATCGACTAAAACGAGTCTCCCTCTTCGACTGGAGCTCGGATGGTTGTCGCATCGAAACTCGGCTTGATAGCGATCGGGCGAAAGCAAGTCGGCAAGAGGGACTCGCCGGTTTGTGCTCACTTGATAAAGATAAGGATGTTGAATTCTTCCTTGATCGGGGTAAGTGTCGTTGAGAATCCAATCGTTGTTCGTGAATGGCAAGTAAGTATTGTGCCCATTTTGCGTCATGAGATCGACACCCACTCCAGTTACGTTATCGGTTTGATCTTCGTATAGGTAAAAGCGTTCTCGATGCGATGGGTGCCATGCCCATGCACAAATATGTTTGTCGTCCCGCCAAACAAAGTGCGAAGTCTTGCCGTACGGATCGACAACATAGGGTGACGATCCGTCGGCGTTCACTGTCCACATGCGAGTCGAGAAGCCCGTCTTGGAAAGCTTCTCTCGAGCAGCGTCTTTGGGAACCTCTCGCCATCGGTGCAAGAACAGGAATCGCTTGCTTCCAGGGGCGACCAAAAGATGATTGAACCAATGCTTGGACTTGGTGGGGTCGAATTGCAACTTGACGCCGCTCGAGTACTCCATGGCTGCAATTTGGGAGTAACTTAGCAATAGTCTCGATTCGCCAGTTAGCAGGTCCACTCGCCAAATCCCCGTTTCCCTCGGAGCTGGATCCGTTGCATAAGGATCCGGGATACCCGCGTAACCATAACCAGGCCGGCATTCGTTGAGCCTTCGGAAATCCACGCTCAGCCCCCATTCTCCATTCGGTGCAATGCAATAGATGGGCATCGGCAAAGTTCGAACGATG
>JANMNR010000689.1:0-3206 GCA_031368325.1 Pirellula sp. | reverse complement strand
GAGGGTGGGCTCGGAAACCAACTCTTTCAGTATGCCTTTGGAACACAATTGGCATCCATTCATAACACGGACCTGATTCTGGATCTTTCCGCCTACGACAGTCAGCCACAGCACGGATACTTGCTGGACCGCTTCTGTATCACTTCTCGAGAGTTAAGTCCGCAGGAACGAAAGCGCATTCCGGCTCGATACCAAAACGATCGAAGAGCGGTTTTTCCGTTGATTTCACTCGGGCGAAAAGAGTTTCGGCGTCAGCGAGAGCGACCTTTCGGTTTTGCTGAGAAATATCTCTCAATCCCAGACGACAGTTACTTGGCCGGCTATTGGCAGAGCGAGCGCTTCTTTCGAGGCGTTGAGTCAAACATCCGGAATCAATTTCGGCTTCGAAGTCCAATGAGCATTGAGTCGAGTCGGCTTCGTGAGAAAATGATGAGCACGTCCAGTATTGCCCTCCATTTTCGACGTGGCGATTACATCACCACCACCCCAATGTCCGTGCGAAATCTAAGCTTGAGCTACTACAAAGAGTGCGTTCACTCGCAGCTTGAAAAGCGACTAGACAGCGAGGCTTACGTTTTCTCTAACGACATTCCATGGTGCCGCGACAACTTAGATCTCCCATGCCCGATGCATTTCGTCGATCACTCGAGCAATGCGACCGCGTACGAAGATCTTTGGCTGATGACTGCTGCGGAGTCCATGGTAATTGCCAACAGCACGTTCAGTTGGTGGGGTGCTTACCTCGGTGAACGCCAGGAACGAACTGTTTATGCACCGAGTAGTTGGTATCATCCGAGAACCCTTGATGATCGATTCCTCAATTGTGAGAAGTGGGTTCTCGTAGGTGATCCTGCCGTCGAGCTTCAGGCAGCCTAAATGGCCCCCTGAACGAAAGAAAACTATCGCTTCTTCGCATTATGGATTAAGGGCGAAATTGTGTTTGTTCGACGGACTTCTAGTCCGTCGGTTCCAAACTTTGTCAACGGACTAGAAGTCCGTTGTACCCAAAACTCTAATGTGGACGAAGCACTAGTTCAAAACCATCGAACCCGATTTCTTTCGGTCTCTTGGGCCGCGCCCGCCGGATTGCCCGCCGCGAGCTGAACTTCTAGGACGGCTTGTGCCACGGGAGCCACCGCTGCGACCTGACGACTGCGGCCTTCCTCGTCCAGAGGAATTTCCGCTTCCGCCGGCAACACGTTGGCTTTGCTGCGATGCGGACAGCGTTAGCTCGCTCAACGATTCGTTTACCTCAATCGTGGTATTTAGCAATCGTTCGACATCCTGCAAACTACCGCGTTCATCCGGAGCACAGAATGAAACCGCAACCCCTGCAGCACCTGCTCGAGCGGTACGCCCGATGCGATGGACGTAAATCTCAGGAACCTCGGGCATCTGATAGTTGATCACGTGCGAGACACCATGCACATCGATGCCTCTAGCTGCAATATCGGTAGCCACAAGAATCGGAGGTCTTTCCGATTTGAACGCGTCCAAATTCCGCGTTCGAGCGTTCTGGCTCTTGTTTCCATGGATTGCTACGGCGTCAATTCCACTGCCTTGTAACACTTTTACCAACTGGTCCGCGCCATGCTTTGTTCGTGTGAAGACGATCGACCGAGTTACAGCATTCGCCTTGATATAACTAACCAAAAGCTTTGGTTTGCTTTGAGCCGAAACGTGAAACACGGACTGCGTGACATCGGTGGCGGCGCTCGAAACCTTTGCAACTTCGACATGTTTTGGCTCAAACAACCACTGTTTGGCTAGCTGCTTGATTTCGTCAGGCATCGTTGCCGAGAACATCAGCGTTTGCCGATCCAAGGGGACTTTGGCAACGATGCGTTTGAGGTCTCGCAAGAACCCCATATCGAACATTTGGTCTGCCTCGTCGATGACCAATACTTCGACGTTGGAAATGTCTGCAATGCGTTGATTCATCAAGTCAAGCAATCGCCCCGGTGTGGCTACCAGAATGTCAACTCCTCGCTGCAAAGCTCTCGTTTGTGGCATTTGACTCACGCCACCGTGCACAACTGCAACACGGAGGTTGAGGTATTTGCCATAGGTTGTAAAGCTCTTTTCAATTTGAGCTGCCAACTCGCGGGTGGGAGCCAAAACGAGACAGCGAATTGGACGAGGACCGCGCCGATCTGGTCCAGCGCTCGGTCGATTTTGGTCCTTCGAGATTTCTTGCGATTCGGGAGCCGTAGCTGCCAATCTTTGCAAAGTTGGTAACGCGAAAGCAGCTGTTTTGCCGGTTCCTGTTTGGGCACAGCCCATCAAATCGTATCCACTCAGTAGCAGCGGGATCGCCTGCAGTTGAATAGGAGTAGCAACTTCGTAACTTGCGGCTGTCAAAGCACGCATTAGAGGCTGGATAAGCCCCAATCCATCAAAATTATTCAAAACAATTCTCTCAATTTGGCCCAGAAAAAATGGGCCGGTTTAGCCTGCATCGGAAGCGATTCAACACGAAACGCTCAATAACCGTTGGTGCAGACATGTCTCTTTGGACGTCATTAAGGGTGTGGCATCGCACCGTCCCGGCGAATCCACATGACACGGTCGCGAACGACCTGGGCACAGATGGTTTGTTTTGTCAAACACGCCCAAGAACTTAGTCAACCCAGTGGTCGACAAATGAACTTCCCAGTGTAAAAGCTTCGATTCACCTGTTAAACGAAAGCCTATCGAAACTCTACTGTAACACCCAATCCTATCCGAGTCAAACCTTGGGGGCAACAAAACCGGTCTATCATTGGCTGTACGGTTTTGAGTAAAACGGAGTGTCCGGAAAACTGGATCGTTGTTTGGGAATATTCCTAGGGACTATCAAAGGAGGATCGGTTATGCAAATCATGCCAGGCGGCGCTGCATGGACGAATCCAGCGGCTTTATCTCAACAGGCAAGCGGTGACCCCAAGCAAACTGCGGCCCAAAAATCGGCAGCTTCAACGCAGGACCCCGTTACTCCGCTCGAAGAAACCGGAAAAACGACTGACCGCGATGCAAACGAACGCTACGACGGTCCGCAACATCAAACGGGTCAGGCAAATTCCGCTTCACCCGAATCGGCTTTCGAATCCGAGTCGCTGCTGTCCCTTCCAGCCAGCAGCGATCAAGATGTTGTGACCCTAGACCTGCTGGGCTAAAAAAAGGGGCTCCAATCCCCGAGAGGATTTCAACTCATGCCGGTTCTCTCA
>JANMNR010000704.1:0-6812 GCA_031368325.1 Pirellula sp. | reverse complement strand
CGCACGGCCTTTCCGAGTTTCCTTCTGTTTGCGAGTTAGCCATTCGCGAAGCGAAGGAACGAGGTAATCATGCGTCAGTTGGAAATACTTTTGTCCCGCTTGGGTTTGCGTCCGAAAATCGTGGCCAGGGTCTTTGCCTTCTGGGTCGGTCGGCGTGATTAGCCGAATTTCACTGTCCAGTATGTGGAGCAGCTCATCGAAATCTTTAGGACGATTGGCGTAACCCGATACTGCCAACAGTTCGTCGCGGGATTTCATTTCGCCCTTGATTTCCGTGCCGGAATTGGGGAGCAGATCTCGGAGTACGGCACGCGCGGCACTTTGGTGCAGTCGATGCTTGGGATGTGCAGTCTGCAAACTAAACGTCTCTTCCAAAAAAGTGACGCCAACTCCTTTCGTCCCGCCGACTTCTTTCAGTACGGCAGGTGACCACTCCTTGCCTTTCATCATTTCGGCGAAAAGGGCCAGACGCACGCAGATGACTTTTCCATCTTCGATCAGACCGGCGACGGATTGTTTCAGGAAGTCCTTTTGTTCTCTCGTTAAGTCGCTGATGTTCTCGGGAAGCCTTCCAAATGCACGACCAAACGCACCCAACACTTTCTTTGCATGATCGACGTCAAATAAGTCAGCTAATGCCGTATTCTGGCCTTGAATTAACTCGACTTCCAAAGCGCCCATGAACCTGGTTGCAGCCAGCCAGAAATCATCTCTTACCATAACGATGCACTGCACCCGACCTCCATCGCACTGCCGTAGTGCTTGCACCAGCTCGGTGTTTTCCTCCTCCTTCTTAGCATGCAGCCATTGCTCGAACTGGTCCAGCACGATTAGAACTTTCTTGCCGACTGGCACCCCGTGGCCTCGCCTCAACTCTGCCAGCTTCTCCCTAAGCGTCAGGTTGTCTTTCAACGCCGGGCAGCGTTTCCTCAGGCCACGTAGCAAACGCGTTTCCGTTTCCTCCGGTGTGGCTTCGATGTAAACGGAGATCACATCCTCTGAAAGCCGTGGTAATAGCCCTGCTTTGACCAACGACGACTTGCCGCAACCAGATGGTCCATAGATCAAACCCACCTTGAAGGTGTTGTCGGAATCCGTTTCTTCGATTCGAGTCTTCCAGAACCGAAGACTGTCCGGCAGGCCGTCTCGATCTCTTGGTCCTGGCAGCAGTTCCAAGAAGAAATCGGCATCGTGGGCGTCAAACGAACGCAGTCATTTCGGCACAATCTTGATTGGCTGGCCATCAGAGGAGATTGTTCCCAACGAAACCGAGGAAGCGGCAACCGAACCGACCGACGTTGAAGCATTGTAGGAGGAATGTGTTTTCGAGGCTACCGAGGCGATTCCGCCCGGCGATGCGCCACTCTGGATCATCGTCTGCTCGGCTAGGAAGTGTCGCAGGTCTTCGGCCATGTCGTGTGCTGACGAATATCGATCATTGGCTCGCTTCGCCATCGCCTTGTTGCAAATACGCTCCAGTTCCTTCGGCAACTTTTCGTCGTATTGACGAAGAGGTTTGGCTTCGTAGCTGGTCACTTGTTCGAACAGTTCGGCCTGCGTGTCTCCTCGAAACGGCTGGCGACCGGCCAGCAGCTCGTAGAACACGATACCGAGACTAAACACATCGCTGCGGCCATCGACTCGATGCCCTTCACCTCGAGCCTGTTCAGGACTCATGTAGGCGGGCGTCCCTGCATAATTCGGTCCCTTGCCGATGTTTTCTTCCCGCAGCGCGAGTCCGAAATCGACAACGTATGGCTTGTCGTCTTCGTCTATTAGAATGTTGCCCGGCTTTACGTCCCTATGAACGAGTCCTTGCTTATGGGCGTAGTGCAGAGCCTCAGCAACGGTGGCGACGGTCTCGGCGGCTTCTCGGCAATTTAGCCGGTGCTTCTTGATCTTCGCGGCGAGGTCCGTTCCAGAGATGTATTTAGAAACGATATAGCAGGGGCAATTCTCAGTGCTACCTACATCATGAACTGGGACGATACCACTGTGATCGAGGTTGGCCACTGTTCGAGCCTCGGCCAGATATGCTTCGGCGTCTTCCGGTTTGGAAATCAGTTTCGCATGAGGCACTTTTACTGCAACGCGACGATTCAGTTGCTCGTCATGAGCTAGATAGACAATGCCGAACCCCCCTTTACCAAGCACCTTCTCGATCCGATAGCGACCGATCCGCTGAGGGTCTTCGGCGATCCCAGCGTCACCCGATGGGATTGGAGTCTCAGGTCCATCCTGAGTCTTGTCATACGGGTCGAAGTTGCTCACAAGTTCGTCATCTCTATTTCACAAAAAGCCAGACACCGTCACAACGCATGTGAATTTAAGAGAATTCTAACAGAAAGCAAGTTCCGCTGACAGTAAAACGATCGGACTGGACTTCTGTCGGCTATTTCCGCAGCAATGCAGAAATCCATTGGAGTTCTTGTTTTCAACTATCTCGCGTCCGTCGTATGGACCAATCGCAGTTACCGCCAGTCCATTAAACCGCCCGGTTTGACACGCGAATGGCACTTAGTTAATCGCAAGTGATTGCCCCGTAATGATCTATGCAAAAATGACCAGACATGCCTAATTGGAGTTGTCACAATTCCATCACTGGCTAGGAGGCCATAGCATGCATAGTCTGAACAGTGGACGGTTTCAGCATCAGATAAAGCTCCTGAGGCAGCAGTTTCTTCAAGACGGTGAATTGCCGTTCGCCAACGTGCTTACTAGTGAAAGCATTTCAAAAGTTATTGAGTTAGCTGAGCTGAATTGGCGAGAGCGTATCTCCACCGAGGATCAAATCACATTCGACCGGAACGACAGTGCCAAGCAAGACATCGGCGATGTGGTGTTGGTTCAATCCGAGAAAATGACCAACTCTACCTCGATAAGCGGGCTGCGAAGCTTGGGGTTCGCGACGAACTTGAAAGGGTTCGTCAGGGAATTGCTAAGCGACCACAATCAGCATCGACCATACCGACGATGCTCTCGAGCCATCCGGTCGGCAAAGCGCAAACTCTTTCTCGCATAGGGTTGCTAAGTTTGCGAGTTGGATTGCCCATCCATTTTTACGACGAAAAACGGGTCGATGGTGTCCATCGGATTTCCAATGGCTACTGAATTCAAGCAGAGTTTGAAACACAGTTGCACCGAGGTCACAAAGGGGATTTGCTCCTTCTCTGTGACCTCCGCTCCTCGGTGTTTCAAAGCTTTTTCTCGTTCAACACCGTGGCAAGGCTATTTGACTATCGACCAACCGATGGTTGTCCTGGCGATCGTACGGCAGGAGTGTTGTTTGAGGTAGGAGCAATTATCGCCGGAGCGGATCCTGATGGAGCGATTGCTGGAGCCAGAAGGCCGTTTCTTACACCGAATCCTCTCGGTGCCGCGTTATCCCATCCTGAACTGGTTGTATAAACATTCGTTGACTCGGAGCCGTCTGAGAGTCCCCATCCTAGGCTTTCCACTTCCAGAAGGATCTGTTGCACTCGATCTGCAATGATGCGATCGCGTTGCTGGGTTCGTTTGTTGTGGATCTCTTTGAGCTTGGCCAGCTGCTCCTCAAGTGCCTTGAGCTCCTTGTCTTTCCCGGCGTGTCGGAAATCGAACTGTTCGCCAACAGCAGTTTTCAGCTTCTGCGTAACGCTTTCCTTCTCGGCTCCCTCCGCGGATTTAAGTTGCTTGGCAAGCGTTGACACATTCCTGGCCAAAGCACTTTCGCCTTGAACAGTTGTGCTACTTGCCGCGCCAAATACGTTGGCGATAGGCGATGTGTATAACGCATCGCCACTACCGGACCGTGTTATTGCATATCCCGCCGCCGGAGCTTGTTCAGCTGCGAACGGATCTTGTGCGATGGAAAAACAACTCAAGCCTACACCTACGGCGGAAATGGCTAACAAAGCGAAAGTGAGTTTACGTTTCATGCTGATTTCTCTTTTACAAAGCGAAATGAAAGGGTACGTAACGAAAAGGGTACAAAAAGGTTTCCGCTGGTTTCAGGCCAGCGAGACCACGATCCGTGCCTAAGGATTCATTTTCTCAAACACGTCCATTTTCTTCTTTAGGGTTCGAAGGTCGTTTTCAAACGGAGCGACCACAGGGAGCGGATCTGAACCGTAATAACTCCGCTCAAGCGAAATGGCTCGCTTGCGAATGGCCTCTTCGCCCAAATTTAATTGTTCCTCGCCTAGCCATTCGCTCAAATTCTTGATTTCGCCTGCTGGCAAAGTAGCTGTCGCTACTTTCGTCGGCGCGGTATCTTTTTGTTGCGTTGGGAGCCGCGTTAGCCAAACAGCCAAGCTAGCTATGCCGACGACACTCGAAAGGACAGCGATCGTTGCATTCCATCGCTTGAATACAACTTTGCTTGGCGAATCATATTCGAGCCTCAATGGCTTCTTGTTCTGTGAAGGGTTCTCCGCGTATGCGATCTCTGATTCCAGAATCGTTGCAACGGACGTGGCGTCCGCAAAGCGATCGCTCGCATTCTTCGAAAGGAGTTTGAATATAAATCGCTCCAACCAATCAGGTATCATCGGCACTTGTTCGCAAATCGAACGAGGCTCTTCGTGCACAATACGTTGCATCGATCCATACATCGATTCGCTACGGAATGGTGAATGCCCCGTACACATCGCATACATCACCGTGCCGAGACTAAACAAATCGGATTGAGCTGTACACGTTTCGCCTCGCACTTGTTCTGGCGCCATGAACTGAGGCGTACCCGCAATGAACCCGCTGCGTGTATGACTTGCATCGCTGTTCACTCGTGCCAATCCAAAGTCAGCCACGCGAACTCGTTCAACACCGCGGTCCAGCAAGATGTTGGCAGGCTTGATATCGCGGTGAACCAGTCCGCACTCGTGTGCGGCCGAGAGGGCCAAAGCAATCTGTCTTGCAATTCGCAATACCGACAAAACGTCCAACGCTCCTTGTTTTCGGATACGCGATTCGAGCGTTCCACCCGGCACATACTCCATCGCAAAGTACGGAAGTCCACGATGTTCGTCGACCGTGTAGACGGGGACAACATGCTCATGCGAAATGGCCGCCATGGCTCGCGCCTCCATGGCAAACCGTTTTCGAGCGGCCGCGACACTTGCCAACGAAGGATCAAGCACCTTTAACGCGACGTTACGACTCAGCGCGGAGTCGATAGCCCTGAATACAATCCCCATCCCGCCGCGACCGATGATCCCTTGGATTTCGTAGTTCCCGATTCGTCCCATTGAGGCTGGGTCGTCGGTCGGGCCAAGAACAGATAGATCGACCGTGTGGCTTGAGTGCGAAGGATCACCGGTTCGGCTGCCTACTGTTGAGCGATGGCCGTCTGTCCATTGCGGCACTTCGAGAGAGCTTGCAAGCATGGCCGCTGCGCTGTCGAGGGTCGCAGCACCGCCTGCAACCTCCACCAAAAGTGCCTGGCAGGTTGAGCATGTTGCCAAGTGCGCTTCGAACAGATCTGTTTCTTCGATGCTGAGCGAGTCGCTGATCAACATCTCTGCAGTTCGTCTATCACACAAGATCATTATTTGTCTCCTACTATGGAGGACGTTGTTGCCATCGATTCGACTGCGGCTTTGAGTTTGGCGAGCACGCGACATTTGGCGGAGTAGACCGTTCCGGCCTTCATCGAAAGCTGCCGAGCGACATCGTCAGCGGTTTTGCCGTCGACGGCCGTAAGCCAAAACGCCATCCAGTGCTGTGGGTTGACTTCCTTTTGCACAATCGCTGCCGCACAATAGAACGACCACCGACGATCATCGTCGGTGCTCACTTGCGAGGTGGTACCAATTGATCTGTCGGTGACATCTCCGATTTCCAGCTCAAACCCGCTTCCGCCGACCCCGCGTCCAATTCTCGCCCGCTGCCTCGTGATTTTCAACGTGATTCGCCGAGCGGATTCAGCGAGCCAAGCTCGGAAGCTACCCGTACGACCTGTTGGCTTCCAGTTTGATGCGGCTCGATGGACAGCCATGAGCACTTCCTGAACCACGTCCATCGCGTCATCAGGTTGAAGGCCGCGACTGCGAGCGAATCGGTAGACCGGTTGTTGGTAGTTGTCTTCGAAAAACGACCAGGCGTCGGCATCGTTCCGATCGGCTAACCGTCGGATCAAGCTACCTCGCGTTTCTGGCCAACGGGACATAAGGAACTCGCTACGTTTTCGCAGGGAAACAGTGCTGTACTTCAGACAAGTGTAAATGCGGGTCGAACTAGAAACCTTGCACAAACCGTAAAATTATGAGGTTGTCCTCTAGACCGATATGCTTGATAGTGATTTTTCTCGTGCGCAGCTAAAAATCGGAGAATGGCGGTACGATGGACGATATTGACCGAACCCAATTCAGGTTTGGTCAGAGTCGATCCGTCTTTGACGATTGGCGATTCAGTGGTTTTCATCTAGACTCTAGGTGATTCGATCGAGAACCTCGTTGGGGCTTTCTCGAACAAAATGAACCCGCCAACCAACATGCATATCACGTTTTTCAATCCTGGTTTTTTATTCCTGCCGCAGGCGGCAAAGCCAATTCTGCCACGTTGTTCGAGCTTTTGAAAAAGCCGTAAAGAATTCGTCGGAAAATGCCAAGCGAAAAGGTCTCGAGCCAAGGAGTACAATTCGACTGCCTGAGTTGCTTTGTCCGAAGAGAAAAACTGCAGGCGATTGGAGTGTCGATTTTCTTCATATCGCTCTTTTAATGTGGACTGCTTTTCCCTGTGTCATTGCTCGCGGCGATGATACTACAACCGCTAATGTTGATGAAGTGCAAGCAATGCCGCAATCAAGCAAAGCGAGAACGAAGAGCAAAGAGAGC
>JANMNR010000702.1:0-25793 GCA_031368325.1 Pirellula sp. | reverse complement strand
CCCATGCTCTCAACCACGGCCGGTCCTGGCATTAAGTTCAAGTCGATCGAAGTCCTCCCTCAGTACAATATCCGTGGGTCCGGAGCTGATCTAGATCATTGGGATACTCGCTACACGAAGGACCGTGCGGAACGCGATATCAGCGACCATCATCCGGTCATGGCCACCTTCGAGTTTCGTAAGTAGCCATGGCACCTTCAGAAAAACGGATGGGTAGCCAATCACGCGCTTCATGGCAGCTTCCGGCAGGCGTGTCTCGAGGGACCTGGGATTACGTCACGGAGTCCTCGATCGCAACGGACTACGATCGCTTTCACGCGGGCCACCCGCTGCTCGATTTGGATCGCAAGTTGATTTTCGAGCATCTTGGTCCTTCAGCCGTACGGCTTGATGGCTCGCCTCGAATCGCGGTCGACTTCGGTTGCGGAACGGGGCGAAACCTGATCCCGCTAGCGGAAAAGGGGTGGAGAGTGATCGGAGTTGATTTGAGTTTGGACATGTTGCGCGAGTTTCAGGCTAAGTCGAAATCTACACTGCAAGTTGAGCCTGTTGCGATACGCGCGAATATGACAAACTTGGATTTTTTTGCGGATGGCTTTGCGGATGCGGTGTTGTGCATGTACAGTTCGTTAGGAATGGTTCAAGGTCGCAGCAATCGACGATCGTTTATGCGGCATGCGAGCAGGATCTTGAACACGAAGGGGAAGTTTTTCGTCCATGTTCACAATCGTGGCTCATGGTTGCAAGATCCAAGCGGAGTTCGGCGGACCGTGTTCGATTGGTTTCGAGCGAAACGCGATTCGTCGTGGGAGCTGGGAGATAGTGTCTACGCATATCGAGGTTTGCCATCGATGTTTTTACATATCTACTCGGAGCGGGAGTTGCGGAGCGACCTAAGGGCGAGCGGCTTCGAGATCGAGCGTTTTTACCGATTAAACCGGCAATCCAGCGGGATGCTGACCGGTGCTTGGTTGCCGCATTTGAGAAGCGGTGGGTTTCTCGCAGTTTGCACACCGGCATCTATTTAAAGTAGTTTGCAGATGAATATCGGCAATGAATCCATGGACGAGCAATCGCAAGAAGACGATGGGGAGCTTAACAAACTTCTTGACGACGCGATTGACGAGATCGTGGAAATGCAACGCATTGGACAGCGTCCGAATCTCGTGGACTTCATCCGTCGCTTTCCCGCGATTGAAGCTCAACTAACGGAGATGTTTCCAGCTTTGCTGGCTATGAAGCATGTCGACGATAGTTCCGTGCTCTCGCTCCCGAATGCCGAGACTACGATCGAGGAACGTTCGCAAGAGTTTCCCAAGCGACTTGGCGACTTTGAGCTACATGAAGAATTGGGTCGAGGAGGCATGGGAGTCGTTTTCTCCGCAATGCAAATTTCATTAAATCGGCCCGTTGCGTTGAAGATCCTGTCTCGACACCTGTCAACGAATCCAAAATTTACTGCTCGATTCCTCCGAGAGTCACAGTCCGCAGCCAGGCTGCAGCATCCCAATATTGTTCAGGTTTTCGGCAATGGTAACGATCAAGGGTTGTCATTCTATGCGATGCAGCTCATACAAGGTCAAAGCCTGGATCGGGTGTTGAATGAGATTCAGATTTTGAGTCGCAATCAAAAACGCGAAATGCAGGGGAAAGATTGGCACGCAAAATCGACGGCGTTCCCAATCAGTCAAATGTTGGCAAGAAAGGACTTGCCCAACGACATCAACAGTTCTCGCACGAGTCCAAGGTCACCATCCGGCGAGCTATCTTTTGACGATATGGAATGGCGATCGACGGGCAAAGGCCGCTCCAGCAAAGTAACCGCCGCTAAGACACAATATCCATCGATTGGTTTCGATCAAACCGGTGTCTCTAGCCTACGATACTTCAACAACGTCGCTCGCTTGGCCAAAAGTGTGGCATCGGCAATTCACTATGCGCATCTGCACGGAATCGTTCACAGGGACATAAAACCATCCAATCTCGTTCTCGACGAATCGGGCACCATCTGGGTTACGGATTTTGGGCTCGCCAAATTGAAATCGGAGTCCGACCTGACGCAGACCGGCGATGTGATGGGGACGTTGCGGTACATTGCTCCCGAACAACTCGATGGCCAATCCGGTGCCAGTTGCGATATCTATAGTCTCGGGTCCACCGTCTACGAAATGTTGACCTTGCAATCGGTTATACGCTCGGACAACAAGATTGAAATGATGCAGCAAGTTCGCGAACGCGAACCGCTTGCGCCTCGGAGTATCGATCCGAGGATTCCAATTGATCTGGAGACCATTACTCTCAAAGCGTTGGAAAAGGATCCCAAGAAGCGTTACCAAAGTGGATTGGAGTTGGCCGAGGAATTCCAAAGGTTTCTCGAAGGACGGCCGATTCTTGCGAGACCGACGTCATCCTTGGACAGAGGGTTGCGTTGGGCAAGACGCAATCGGCCGCTAGCCACCTCCATCGCGGTACTCGCGATAGGATTGATCGTGGCATCGGTCGGGTCGACGATCGCCGCATTTGTCTTTCGGGACTTGGCCTCACGCGAAAACGCTAGTCGGCTGCAAGCGCAAAGCGAGCGACAAAAAGCAATTCTCGCTTCGGAGGAAACGCGGAGTCGGTTGTACATTTCGGAGTTGAACAACGGCCTACAATCGGTCGGCGTACAAGGTGGACTGACGCGACAACGCGAGATTCTATCGCGTTGGAGACCGAGTGCGGGGACAACAGACTTGCGTGGTTGGGAGTGGTTCTATTTGCTGTCTCATGCCAATCAGGAGGAGGTGGTCATTCCCGTCAGTCATGGCGTCCAAGGTTTTGCGTGCAATCAAAGAAGGAACATCATCGCATGGCCCGAAAAACAAGCTATCCATGTGTACGACCTAGCCTCAGGGCAAACCAAGACAACCATCCAAATGAATTTTGCAGAGCTAAAGCATTTGCAATTTGACCCAAGCGGAACGCGTTTAGCCGGAGTGATCCATTCTAGGCAAGTGGCTGTTTGGAACGCGGATGACGGTACCCATCTCACAACCTTTAAGACGGCGGGAGACATTAAGAATTTGCGGTGGAATCCGATCGGAGATTCGATTGCCACCATTGTGGACGCCGATCCCAATCGTGGTGATGCATTACTTTGGACAAGCACCGATACGTGGGAAAGCACGGTGGTCATTGCCAACGGACTTTGCAGGGGTTCGGCCGCTTTTTGCTTTAACACAACAGGAACAAGATTGGCTACGGCATGCATCAGTCCAGGCAATTATGAGGACCCAACGATTCTTGTTTGGGATACGGGGACATGGGAAGTGGTCAAGAAGTTGAGTCGGACCGTGGATGCGCTAACTACTTTGAAGTGGTCACCCAACGGGCGGCGACTGGCCTCAAGTTCCTGGGAAGGGATGCTTAGTGTTTGGGACACGGAGACCTGGACCAGTGCCTTCAAAACAAGTCTCACCCGAACTGCCAGAGATGTCGCTTGGGGGACGGATGGTGAATGGGTCGCAGGGGGATGTACCGATGCGACAACACACGTTTGGAACATTGACACTGGCAAGCTAACCGACACCCTCTTGCAACATGAGGCAAAGGTACGTCAAGTAGAGTTCCTGGAGAGTTTAGGCAAGTTTGTCACGCTGGATGAGTCCGATCGCATCTGCATTTGGAACCCCGAAGTGCGGCGCGCCGAACGATCGATGCAGCTTGTTAACCAACTGGATTCGCATCAGATCGATGTCTCGGTTTGCTGGAGTCCGGGTGACAATCGAATCGTTGCGGGTGCGGCGTTTCCGTCATCGATATGGTCTGTTTCATCGGGAAAACCACTCCATGCAATACTCGGCTCCTACGTGGACTGGAGTCACGATGGGAAATTTATGGCGAGCAAGTACACCGATCCGGTTTCGATTTGGGATGGCGATACTTACAAGCTCATTCGAAGAAACGACAAGCTCGGTCTGGGGTTACTGCGAGCCTGGAGTCCAGGGGATCATCGACTTGCGGGGGTTGGCCCGGATTCGCTTTGGGTGTGGGATATAGAGAGTGACGCGGTGACGCGATCCAGCGAGGTACTAACCAACGGTCCAGATAGCTTTAATGCCATCGCGTGGCGCCCAGACGGTGAAGCGATCGCAGTTGGGTTGACGGATGGCAATCTGCATATCATCGACACAAAAGATTTAAAGACCATTTCGAAATGGAAGCCATTTGAGCGTTCGATTCACCATATCGCGTGGAACAAGGAAGGAACGGCTGTGGCGGTATCGTCGGCCCATCCCGCCATTCGATTGATGGATGTAAACTCCGGCGAGATTCGACACCAACTAGATGGTCACGCGTTTGAGGTCTGGGGACTCGATTGGAGCCCCGACGGAAGTCGATTGGCGAGCGCAGGAGCGGACGGACAAGTGATCGTTTGGGACTCAAGCAGCCGGAGCTCGCTCGTTTCATTTCGCCTGGATAGCGAAGTACGAAGTGTCGCCTGGAGTCACGACGGCAGAAAACTGGCAGCTGTGGGCCAAAAAGGCTTAGTCAAAATCTGGTCCGCTGAAATTGGTTACGGCATAGAAGGCAAAATAGAGTAACGAAAGCAGCGAGGCTAGCGAAATGCAACTATGGCTTGCAAACTAGTACGTCGCCAACGCTGATTTTTGGTGTACGACGGAGTTTCAGTTCGACAGCAAACGTTGCCATCGACGGATTTAAAGTGAGTCGGACCAATTCAATTCAATCCTTATTCTAAGAAGTGAAGATGCTCTAGGACGCTTCGATCACCATTGCCGTCGCATTGTCTTTGCCGGATTCTGCTACGGCTTGCGAAACCAAACGTTGCGCCGGCGTCAAGTCGACCATAGACGATTCGGGTTCGAGGACCAAGTCGCGAACAGCGCGATCCCACAGCCCATCGGTAATTCCGTCAGTGCACAAAACGAATTTTTCGTTCGGCTTTAACTCAAAGAGACCAAACTGTGGCTCAACGAACTGGTTACCAGCACCCAACGCTTTAGAAAGGACGTTTTTGCGAGGATGGAATCTCGCCTCGCGTTCGTTTAGTTTTCCCGTTCGCCGCAGCCAGCCAACATAAGTATGGTCGTCCGTCAGTTGCTCCATTTCATGCTTCGACAGGTTGGACAAGGACGGGTCCTGGGTACTGCGAAAATGATAGAGCCTCGTATCACCCACATGAGCGAACATCACCTTACTTCCGTGAAGCCAGGCCAGAGTTAGCGTTGCTCCCATATTGGTGCACATCGAGTCCCATTTTCCTAATGTGACCAATTCCTCGTGTATGGCGGTGAACAGACCTTTAAGGATCATGGGAGCGGTCTCAATTAAGTGTTGATCGCTCATCAGATAGGCACGCGGCAGCATCCTAGTGATGTTGTCGATCGCGATCTTGCCAGCTAACTCACCGGAGCGTTCTCCTCCCATCCCATCTGCAACAGCAAAGAGCAGGTCAGCATCTCGCGTGCTGGATTGCCCGTCTTTACCGAGGTAACGTACGCCGCGTTGATCGATAAGCATTGCTAAGAATCGGTCTTCGTTGTTCGATCGAAAAGTCCCAGAGTGAGTCATGGCTGACCATCGGACGTTGATGGGTGCGCTGCTCTCGCTCTGCTGACACGCGGCCGAGTTAATTTCGATCGGCTCATCGCCTTGTTCCTCCTCAAGGATGGTTGAGAACTCGAAATCGATAACACAAAATCGCCCGTCGGATGCTCTGTACGTGATGTTCCTCAGGTAGGCATCGTCGTGCCTCACTCCGTATTGCTCCAGTTCAGCAAAGATGGACTTGATCTTGTCCTCTCCAAGACGTTCTACGCGTGCACCGCAGTTGCTAGTCACCATTTCCAGGGTAGATCTATCTGCGGAAAGCAATCGTGGAACGAAGTTGCACTTCCGATTTTCAAGGTAGATCAGTACGCGGCATTCATTGTCGAAACGCGATTGAGCGTTGGGGCCCTGAAAGAGTTTATGAACGCGTCCATCGTATCCAATTCGAACGACGGCTCGTTGGGTGTTTTTGGCTTCGATCATAGTGGGCTATCGGAATGCGTGAGGGTGATTGTCGTGCATCCAAAGACCGAGACCCGGGTTTCGAATGAAATAAAAGGTTTCTCCGCTTTGACTGGTGTTCCATCCATCCTGAATCGTATCGATTGCGTATTCGGTGTATGCTGCGGAATGCGATCCGTAACCGTATCCGACGGACTCGATTTCCTCCTTGGTAAGTTTGCCAGGACAATATTCCACTTGGAATCGGTTTTCAGTTGAAGCATGGATCAAATGCGCGGCCGCCGACAGGTTGCTTCGAAGATCGGAATGTTTAGCAACCATTTCGATTACCTCGGGAGTTGTGCGGTATCCATATCTTCGAATCAAGCCATCGACATCGTCATGTTCTCCGAATCGATCCACGCCGGGTGCGATAATGACGAGGGTTCCGCCATCCGCGATTGCCATTCGGGTTCGGTAAATGGCTTTGTTGGCGACCCAAGTTTTTTTGTACTTGCTCGGGTCCATCCAGACGACGATCTTTTTAGGAGCCTCGGGAATTCGAAAACAATTGACTTGAGCGGAAAGTTCGCCAGCTCGATAGAAAACGGAATGGTCATCTCCGACATAAAGTCCGCGAACAACGGGACCTTGGTCTGGCGTCGATTCAACCACAGTCAAAACATAGACAACTGGACGTTCAGTCAAAAACAGATCGGCAGCTCGATTGAGGATCTTCCTGAGCGGCGTTTCGCAGCGTCCCATGACCCGTTCCATCCCGTACAGTGCGCTCAGATAGTGGCTGTCATCGATCCCAGCGCTCCCACCGGTTCCGACAAATATGTTTTTGGTGTAATTGGCCATGCCGATAACTTCATGCGGAACGACTTGGCCGATCGAAAGAATGAGGTCATGATCGCCTCGCGAAATCATTTGGTTGACTTGCGCTGGCCACGGACGATCGTAATGGCCCTCGGTGGCATGGTGGACAAACTCTGAGTCTACGTATCCAAGCGTATCGACCTCGGTCCGAAAGTGATGGACGCGAATGAGCTCGCGAGGAAAGTCGCCATACATCTTGGTAAGTTCCGCTTCGTTCATGGCGGTATGCGTGCCAAGTGCCGGCATGACATCGGTGAGTTTATCACCTAGTGTTTTCAAGACAGCATGCATAATCGGGCCAGCCTGAGAATCCATCCGAGTGTGATCGGGGGGAACGGCCAACACTTTTTTGACTGGCGGAATTTGCGAGAGGGTTGATTCGATCACTTCGAGATAGTCTGACATGCCAAGGACATGTTCTTTTCCGCCGCGTGAAAAATAAATCGACATTGCTCAATCCGTGCAATTATGAGTTTGAATTCGCTTTGACTGGATTTTAGCGTTCGGGCGCACAAACAATAGGCCGAAGCGATCGACACAATCTCGTCAATTTGGACAAATTGATTTTTTTTGGGAACCCAGCCCCTTCGAGGCGGCTTTTCTAGTGTGTTCAGATGCTAAGTCGACAAAATGAAATGGAATAGACGATCGATACCAAAAACAAAATCCAATTGAAGTTTGACGAACTTTCCGAAGCCGAGATCGTGAACCTGGCCAAGCAGGATCCGTTGGCCATGTCGTACCTTTATCGACAGAACTACGGATCCATCCATGGCTATGTGAATCGTCGAATTGGCAATGCAGACGACACAAATGACATCGTTGCCGAAGTGTTTATGTCGATGGTGCGTTACTTGCCTCGATTTCGTTGGACGGGAGCGCCATTCCGTTGCTGGCTTCTTGTTCTAACGACGTCACAGATCAATCGATGGATACGAAAAAGAAGGTTTTCCAGACTCTGGCGTTCGGTCGAGTCCTGCGAGCAAATGGCCAAGCCACGGGACGAAGTGGACCAACGGGTTGAAACCATGCGAAAGGCGTTAATGGAGTTGCCGCTTACCTTTCAAACGGTTTTGACATTGCACTATTTTGAGGATCTTTCCGTCGACGCCATTTCGAAAATAATGAACTGTCGTCCAGGTACGGTCAAATCGCGAATGTCGCGCGGCAGGGAAATGCTTCGAATTAAATTCAAAAACATAGAGGGGAATGCAGATGAACAACGAACAGTTGGAATCGTGCTTGATCAAGTTGAAGTCTAGCTCGCGTGAGCCAGACAGAATTGATGGTTGCTTAGAGGAGCGTATGATGGAATTGCATGCGAGTACAAAAAAGAGAAGCCTCAGGACAAAGCGAGTAGCGGCTATCATGGCTTTGCTACTGGTCTCAGGGACTGGATTTGTGGCGTTGGGAGGCGACGCGGCGGTCGTGAATTACGTTTCGCCGTCTACAGAAATAGACGCGGATGGGAAAGTTGTTCCTCACGATTTCAGTATGGGCAAATGGCTTCATCGAATGCATGACCATTTGTGGGAGCATTTTCACCGCCACCATCGCGGAGACTAGCCCAGTTCGGGAAACGACTCTCGGCCTGCGATTCGACTGATCAGAGTCTTGGATCGCAGTACGAAATCCGATTTGTAGTTCGCCACTTGCTGCTCAGTGATGCCAAGCAACTCAGACGTTTCTTTGTTGCTCATTCCCGCGACGAACAAAAGCTCTATGCACTTTAGCTTAGGCCAGTCCGATTTGGATTGCCATTTGCTGATTTGGTCTTTGAGGGCTTCGACGAGCGCTAACTCTTCCGAATCTCGGCGTTCCACCGACTGAGCGATGCTGCTAACCGCTCGCGTCGCGCCGGGAACCTGCTGGGCTCCGTCGCTCGAATCGTCGCCCGTGTAGAAAGCCAACGTATGGCGTCGCCCCTCGCGTCGCAGATGATCCGTCAATTTGTAAGCTGCGATTGAGAAAAGATAGCTTTCGAGCGGACGCTGGCAATCGAAATTCGGAAGACTATTGAGAAATCCGACAAACGTTTCTTGAACGATATCTTCCGCATGCGAACGATCGACGAGCCTCGATCCGACAAACGCCAAGAGTCGACCTTCAAATCGGTCGATCAATTGTTGCCAAGCGTCCGTGTTGCCCGCTCGAATACTATCAACGAGTAAGCGTTCCGGAGAATTTGGGGTGGATGAATCGTCGCTCATCCCTTGAGTTTAGCTTTTTCACGCCGAGCCAACAGCCCAACTGCACCGGACAGGAGGGCGACGGCGAAAACTCCAATGCCTCCAAAGACTCCAGCCTTTTTCATTCGCTGCTCTCGAACGCCTTGCTTTTCCCACTCCCGGACTTTTGCGAGCTGTTCGGAGGAAATATGCAATCCGATCCATAGCTGATGGTATGTTCCGGACGGTCTATCTTGGATATTGTCAAACACCTGTCCTTGCTTGACCCAGTACTTCTCGACGTACTCCTGGGTTAGTTCCGGCAACTTGACCATGTCGCTGTACTCAAGCACATGCTTGTTGAGATACATTAGCACCTCAGACATCATGCGGGACTTCAAGTCTTCGCGGCACTGTTCTAATTCAGGCATCAGGGTGCTGCTGATTGCAAGACTATGATCGTCCCCCAAAACCAATCCATTCTTGACCCACTCGGGAGTCCCAGTTCCAAGTACTGGAATGGGTATCGTTTCCCCAACAGGATCACCCGCGATAGGAGCAAAGGACTCTGCGTTGCTTATTTCGGCACTCGGAGATGTTGGTGGTTCGAGAGCAGCGGTCGGAGCGGGGGGAGCGATGGCCAAGATCGAGGGGGCCGTCTCTGGACTAGGGGCCTGTGACCTCATTTGGCCCTTGGCTTCCAAGCGTTGCTTCTTCGTCTTGGCAATCTCGGCCAATTTCCTTTCTGCCGACGTGCCAAATTCCTCCAGAAGGTTTTCCGTCGATCGGATCCAGTCCTCAAATTTCTTCAGAATCCCGGGTGAAGAGTTACTTAGCGGTTTGCTGTCCGCTTTCGAATCGGACGAAACCACAACACTCGGAGGGGCTGGGGCGACGGCCAGTTCCGATCGCTCTTCGGTTTGAGCAATGGAAACGGTCGTCAGACCGATGATGGCTGAAAGTTGTAAAGCAAAGTGTGAAAGGTTTGGTCGCATGATATTTTTATACTCCGATGTGTCAGAATCCAGTCGCATTCGATAGCGTCGCTGAGGGCAACGCTATGCAATTTGCGTATTCTCTTTGTAGTCGATCCATGGCGATGCCATTTGCAGGGAAAAAGAAGTGACGCCAGCGACGATAAAGCACCATGGGGCTGGGAAGTAAAACAACCCTTGCACCAAGGCGGCCATCGCAACGCTCCAAGCGATAGCCCAAACACTAAAGCGATTTTTACGAAGGACGTCTGACTGTCGCCACCAGCGAACCATCCACATCAATCCGCCAAAGAAAGCGATGTGACCCGCGAGCAAAGGCATCGATTCCTGATCGTAAAATCCTTTCCAACTTTTGTTCCACACGGTGTTCCCGTCATTGATGACAACATAGTTTTGAGTGCTTGCGATGTCGGACCAAGGAACCATCAGGAATTCGCTCAGCGAATAGCTTGCGATTCCGAGCAATACACCCGCAGTCAACTGAACGAATCGAAACACGATGGAGTCCTCTGGTTTCGATTCCCACCGACGCGTCAAGAACAACGTCGTCCACGTCATTCCTAGTGACATGATGCCCGCCCAAGCGATACCGCTCACCATAGGCATTGCATTTCCCTCGTCCTTTGCAATGGTGAGCATGCCAGCACACACTGTGATGACAGCGGTTACAAGTCCGGACAGGGCCCAGCCACGAGTTGTTGCATGTGTTCGGGTCCAGAATCCCTGTTGCTTGAGGTTAGCCCGTTTCTCGGATTGCCAATTGCGAAGGGCTACTTTCCGAGGAATCGTAGCAGGCCTTGGTGCTGCCGGCTGAACGTTTTTGTAATGTGCAGTTGGTTGCGCCGCTGGAGACGGGCGATTGGGCGGAACGTAGCGGGCGTACTGCGGCTGCGCTCCAAAACCCTGCGTTGGGATAGGTTTATTCGATCCACCCATCAGATACCAGATGAAGTAGTAGCAAACGTAGGTCCCCAACAACACCAACATTCCCGGCGCGATCCACGCCGAGTTCATTACAAGGAAAATGATTGCAAGCACGATCGCGACGGCTCGGCCACCTGGGGGCAGGTTTCGAAAGAACGCCTGCGTTTCCCCAACTGCTTGATGAATAGCCCGTGCGACTGGTTCCCGATAAAGGTTGTCAGCAATAGCCGCTTGGCTTCCTCCGTTTCGATATTTCCACCGATCGGCATTGCCAGCGGCCTGGTTACCAGGTTTCGGCGATCCAGCCACGGTTGCATCGAAGCTCCCGATGGGTCTAGCGATTGGGATTTCGTTGGCAGCTCCAGCGACACGAACGGGCTGCATCACGGGAGGCACGTTCACATCGATCGCATTGGAAACTTTCACTGCTAGACCGCTTGCATCTAGCCCCCATCCCAGTGCCGTTAGCATCTCTCGGCAGTCCCGAAAGCGAGAGGCAGGATTCTTGGCCAATGATCTTTGGATCACGTATGCAAAGGGTTGTGGCACCTGCGACAAATCGGGATCAGCCGTCAAGTGCTTGAGAATAATCTCCTGACTGCTTTCGCCGTCAAACGGAACGTTGCCGGTTAGCAGCTCGTATAGAATGATCCCCATCGAGTAGATGTCGATCTCTTTGCCGTATTCCCCTTTGCCTATCTCTGGAGCCATATAGTGAAAGGTTCCAACACTTTCGGTTTGGCCACCACGACGCGACGCGCTGATGTATTTCGAGAGGCCGTAATCGCCGATCTTGATCAGGCCGCCGTCGGTGAATACGTTGGCTGGCTTCAAATCACGGTGAACGATTCCTTGATCGTGCAAGTAGGCGACGCCTGCGGCAAGCTGTGCAAACCATTGCATTGTGTCATTGGCAGACATGCCGTTCGGAGCTTTGTCCATCAAGTCGCGGAGTGAATCGCCATCGATAAACTCCATCACGATCCAACCCTGTTCGATCTTGTCGAACTTGATGTCGTAAATGGCGACTAGGTTGGGATGACGCAGGTTCAAGCAATGTCGGACGCCGCGTACCTCCACTTCGAGGTTCTTTTGGATCCTCTTGAGCGCGACTTCTTTTCCGGAATCGCTTTCGGCAAAATAGACTTCACCGAAGCCGCCGGAGCCGACGCCGCGTTTGATCTTGTAGCCATCGAGAGGAGTATCGCCGCTGCCGTATTGGAATTTCATCGAAACACCGATGGGTTCTGATCTGCTAAGTTCTTTGGACTGGTTGCCGAGGGACATGTCCTTGGCTGCATCAATAGCTAAAAACTCTTGTGGTCGGCGTCGAAGCATTGTAAACATTTGTTCTCTCCGTCACCATTTCTGCATATGCAGTTGATTTGAATGTACTCTGGGTTGAATTTCGTTGTTACCCGTAAAAGCTTGGTAGCTTTATTCGAGCGTCATTGAAATTTCATCACCACGTATCCTCTGGCCCTGAATCAGTGGAAAAGGGGCGCGAACCGGCTTACCGTCAATTTGGACATTGGCTAGTTCGCTGATTCGACACATCCATTCTTTGCCGTTTCGGAACAGAACAACCTTGGTTGTCCAGTCAGGACAAACAACGTGCGAATTCAATTCCGGACCCAATACGCAGGATTCCCCCATGAGCAACGCCGCTGAGAGGAGCGGTTGCCATCGCGTATGCCCTATCAATTCTAATCGGGCGGACCCGCTAAGCTGGGTTGGTTTGACGTATCTCAATTCGATGCGGGAGCCAAGGGAAATTACATTACCATCAGATAACACAACCGCCCGATCGATCTCCGCACCGTTCACTTGAACGAGTTGCAAGGGCTGAATCAAATGATCTTCGCCATGCCGTCGAATCACCGCCGCCCGCCGGCTCAGGTCTCCGCGAATTGCCAAATCCACCTGGTTGCCAGGAAAAGCTTGGCCGATCGACACTTCGGTTTGATCGCAAATCGCATAACTTCCGACGCCATCGATCCAAAGGATTTTCGGTTGAGCCATAGCGATCGGGGGGGCAGAAGAGGAAACAGGTCTTGCGAGATGGCTCATCATACTATCTTCCTCTCGTTTTGACCGGAACAAATGAAAATGTGAAACAGTCGAGCGGGTCGAGACGGCCATGAGCCGTAGGTCGCTAGCCCAAGGTTTCAGTTGTGTCCGCAAACTTAGGACGAGCGCCCTTCGGCGGACTAACGACTCAGAGCCATTGGGCTCATGCCCAATGGCCTTTGGTAAGTTCTGCTTGATTGCAGACTATCTGTTATCAACCAGCGATTTTACATCGTGTCCGTTTCGATTGAAGTAAACCGAAATCTGATCGATCAAGTCCGATGGTGCGTCATCTTCCGAAACAGGAATACCCACGGTTGGATCACAGACGTCGACCATTCGCTCTTCGACATCGATTCGAGTGCCAATGTCTGCAACCGTCTGCCGAACGCTACTAACTCGGCTGTCGTTGACAGAAAACTTGCTGCTCGTTTTGGCCACTTCTACCATGGTCAAGCGTGCTTGCATGTTCTCGACTTCTACCTCGAGCTGTCGTTTTGCGGCGAGCATTTCGTCCAGCTTACGTCGTGCTCCCTCAAGGTTCTTTTCACGAGCCAACAAGATTTTTTCCACTTTCTCAGCGGTCGCTTCTTGTGTTTGATAGCTCTTGAATCGACTTGCTAGGTCTTTTTTGACTTGATCCATGTCCCAGGATTTTCCGCCGTAGCTGACAAATTTGGCTCCGCTTTGAACGTCGTCCTTGAGTTTCAAAATGGCTTGCTTTGACTTTGAGAGTGTTTCGTTCTTCGTTTGAACTTCGCGTTGTAGACGGGCTACTTCAACCTCTTCACGAGCGATAACCTTGAGGTTGCTGACAATCTCAGGTTGCAAGCCGCTGATCATGTCCCGTGCTCTGCTGATTTCGACATCTAGCGGAATCTGCTCCTTGATCGTGTCGCGAATGCTGTGGTAGCCGGTCTTGATGTAGCTGACGCCCGATGTGCCAAACAGGAGAGCCCCTGAACCAACAACAATTGCAGATCCCAACAAAACTTTCTTTAGCATGGTATTTCCCCCAAAAGCTGATGAAACAGATGCGGGAAAACCCCCGCTCTGCCGCTCCCATTCATCACGCCGCCTTCAAGGCCTGATTCGCCCTTTGCGAACTAGTAAACCCTTGAAAACCGACCGAATATGAGGGGCACGGACAAAGAGTGATTCGAGACCCGTGACAAAATATTGGAAGTTTCTAGATTTTTCCAGTAACGGCGGACGTACCATGTATTCCTCGAGGATTGCCAGCTGAGTTTGTTCCTGGCTAGAAAAAACCAATCCGACTACGAGGTTGGCCAATGGAATTCGGCCACCCCCCAGAATAACTTGCCCATTCTCCCGCCATAACCCGATTCCCATTTGTGACTCGTTGGAAGTCTGGACTTGTGACGTTATTTGCATGGCCGTACACTGCTTGGTTTTGCGTTTCGAAACACAGCATTTCTGCAATACAGGACTCTGACCACCCCCAATGGGCCAATTTGCATTCGTTTTTTTGATAGTTTCGTCGTCGTTGTGTTGTACAACACTGAGTGAAGCTGCGCAAGATGCGGATCGAAATGTAACGATTGGTGCGGGAGGCTTAGAAGGGTCTGCTGGAAATGCTGATGCTGACGTCAAGAAAGGTGAGGCAGACGCGGGGCTGGTCAAAAGCGGCCTAATGCCACTGGATGCCTCAAAGAAAAAGCAGAGTTTCGCTGAAGAGTTCTTTTCAAGCCCACTCAACTATTTTGCTGTCTTGGTGGTTTGTCTCTATGTCTATTTGATGTTCGTGCAGCCTCGCGGCGCACGAAATGAGAAGAAATTAAACCTAGAGCGATTGAGCAATTTAAAAAAGAACGATCGAGTTGTCACTTCCGCAGGTATTCATGGAATCGTATCCAATATCAACACGGATTCGGGCACAGTAACTCTCCGTGTGGATGAGAACTCGAACACGAAACTAACGATTGATCGGGACTCGATAAGATCGGTCGCCAGTTGATCACAATTACCCTAACACCCTCCCTTGATAGCGAAGCCAAAAGCTTTGCTGAATCCAACGCACGGACTAATTAGCAGATGTTTGGAAATTTCTTGCAGGAAATAATCGCACAGGGCCCTTCGTCCGTTGGCGGCATCCCCGGTCTACCAGGCACTGGCACGGCCATGCCTACCTCGACGGACTGGGTTTCCGGATTGACGAATCTCGGCATCATGGTGGCAATGGTTTTGGTCCCATTCCTGTTGAGCAAGCTGCTTTCTAGCAAACTCAAAATGCCAACGCACCTAAGCGCGTTCTACTGGATCTTTTTGTCGATCTTTAGCACCTCCTTGGTGTTGGCGTTGACGGTAATTAATCCAGCTCAAACAAAAACCCGCAATGCGGAAGGTGTATTGCAAAAACCGGCATTCGACACAGGGTTTAAGCTCAAATGGGGTCCGGAAATCGTTGGTGGAACCAATCTGATCTATGCGATCGATCGTTCGGCAGACGGGGCCGCCAAAACCAGAGTGTTGGCCAAAGACTTTATGGCCCCTCTAGCCAACCGTCTCAATCCATCTGGCACAAAGGAATTGTTGATTCGTCCAATTGGTGACGATCAAATCGAAATCACTATTCCGGACGTGGATGATACCGAACTTGCCGAGATCAAGCGGCAGATTACCGACTCTGGGATTTTGCAGTTTAGGATCGTTGCGAATGCAAACGACCACAAAAGCATCATGGATCTAGCGACGGCACAAGCGAATAGTCCCGATCAAAACATTCGCCTTAAACGCGACATCGTGATGGCTGACAAGACAACGAATCAAGAACGCATCGTTGGTATGTGGCGGACGCTTGGACGAGGCGTTGAGGTGGAAGGGGTTCGGCAAATCACCGGCTATCAACCTGGCGACTTGATACGAAATTCGCAGACGGGCCGACTGATATCACCCCCTTCTTCAGAAAAGACGAACGATTTTGAAAAGTGGTTGATTGCGCAAGGCATTCCGGACGTAGACATCCTTCTCGCGACCGAAAAAGGTGGCAAGCCGTATGTCGAGGTAAATGGCAGTGACTTGGCGAGCGCGAAAAAAGAGTTTGGCAAGAATGGCGGATATGAAGTCAATTTCACCATGTCGATTGGCGGCGGCGACAAACTGATGAGGTTAACGGGGGCCAATCTGCCGACTGGTAAGGGAATGGGCCAAAGCGACTTTAAGCGACGTATGGCGATTCTGTTGGATGGACGAATTCTTTCTGCCCCAAGTTTAAATTCCACGATTCGTAGCCAAGGGCTAATCGAAGGCCGGTTTACGGAAAAGGAAGTGGACTTTCTTGTTAGTATTCTCAATGCCGGTGCCTTACCAGGTGCTTTGATTAAAACACCTATCAGTGAAAACTCAGTTGGCGCGAGTATGGGGCTCGATGCGATCACCAAGGCTGGTTACGCAAGCACCATGTCACTGATTGTGACGATTATTTGCGTTCTTGTTTACTATCGCTTTTCCGGTGCCATTGCGACTTTCGCTTTGCTTTTGAATCTCGGAATGATTCTGGCCTGCATCATCCTGATCAAGCAGCCGTTGACGCTATCTGGGATAGCTGGATTGGTCTTGTCGGTCGGTATGAGTGTTGACGCAAACGTTCTGGTTTTCGAACGCATTCGAGAAGAGACCGAAAAGAAGGCCACGGCTCGTATGGCGATTCGCAACGGCTTTGATCGGGCTTGGACTACAATTTTCGATTCCAATTTGACAACGCTGATTACGGCAGTCGTCCTTTATTTTGTGGGAACAGAACAGATCAAGGGCTTTGCAATTACTTTGATCATTGGACTGGTAATCAGCTTGTTCACGGCCGTGTTCGTAACTCACAAGTTGTTTGAAATCGCTGAGAAGTTGAAATGTGTTTCGTTGGGAATGTCCGACTACGTCAATACTGGCCGAAAGGCTGTGTTTGGCAACAAGGACGTTGATTTCATGAAGTATCGTTTTGCCTGTTACACTGGGTCGTTGATCTTGATTATCGGTGGGTTGCTTGCAACGGGACTCCGGGGCAGACAGATCCTCGATATCGACTTCAATGGTGGAACATCGATCGTCTTCACGCTTGACAAGGGAATGCCTGTCGATGAGGTGCGAGCCATCACCAACAAAGTCTTCGAGACAGACTCGGATGGGTTGCCTATTCAGACCTCCTTGACCAATGTTCAATTGCGAGGTCGCGATGACAACACGGTTTACAAGCTGGATGTTTCGATCAAGGACCGAGAAGACGTAACTTCTAGGCTGATTAAGGGATTCTCAGACGGTTCCAAGGCCGGACTCATTACCTACGACGTGGTCGTAAAGCCAAGCGGCAACCCACAATCGGATTCCTGGTCATCGAAGGGTACCGCCAGGTATGTTTCGTTCCAGCAAGATCCGCCAGCCGAAGTGAAAACAGATAGCGAGTTCAAGGCGGATCCAACCGCTCCAACCGTTCCACCAACGGAGACAAAAGCGACAACTGGCGCTTCCGTGCAGGCCGTGGTTGGGGACGAAGTCGTGGTAAAGACCTCTTTTGATGTTGAATTCAAGAGCGGAAAAGGGGACACGGCGAAAATGAACGCTATGCAAGTTTCGGAGGCCTTAATCGCTGCCGCAGCTGTGGCGCAGAAGACTTTGGTGAGCGCACAAATCGAGCTAACCCCAAAAAATGCAGAGGGTTGGACGATCGAGTCGTTGGTTGGTTACCAGGGTTGGAACATTACGCTTCCCTTCGATTCTGCAACCGCGACGGCCATCGTAGATAAGATGAAAGAAAAGCTCCGCACGCAACCGGTTTGGGAGTCCGTTAGCAAAATCGAGTCACGCGTGGCTGGCGAAATGCAACGACGAGCTATCGCTGGTTTGCTGCTCAGTTTGGTCTTTATCGTTGGATACATTTGGTTCCGCTTTCAACGCCTTGCCTATGGTATCGCGGCGGTAATCGCACTGGTCCACGACGTCTTGATCACGCTGGCATTTATTGCCGTTAGCCACTGGTTGTTCCAGCCGTTCGGCTTCCTACTGATCGAGGACTTCAAGGTCTCGCTGACCACGATCGCTGGATTCTTGACGATTATTGGTTATTCATTGAACGATACGATCGTGGTGTTTGACCGAATTCGTGAAGTCAAAGGAAAGAGTCAGAACTTGACCGAGCAGATGATCAACGCAAGCGTGACACAAACGCTTAGCCGAACATTGTTAACGTCGTCAACCACCATCGTGGCGATTCTGTTGATGTACGTTTTCGGTGGCGAGGGGATCCATGGATTTGCTTTCTGCTTGTTTATCGGCATCGTTGTCGGAACATACAGCTCGATATTCATCGCGTCCCCGATCCTAGTTTGGTTTGTAAAGAGAGAACAAGCAGCGAAACTCGCAGCGAAAGTTAACGGATAACTCACTCTTCCTGAGGAAATCAAAATGTCCCAAGAAAACTCGCAACTGGAAATTGTCGGCCAAAAGCCAGCATGTTGCAATCTGACCGCCACCATGGTCGGATTGCTCAGTGGGATTGCATTGACGTTGTTATTGGGGTTCGCGTTTTGGCTTGGTCGTCAATCGGCAAGTGATTCGGATTCGAGAGATCCGAGTGCCTGGAATGGGATTCCGTCGTCCAAAGTACCGCCGGAGATGTTGTCTGCGACCGCAACACATGGCAGCTCAAACTTGGCTGTTTGCACAGCTCAGGTAGGGGATGACGCGGAGGGATTCTTTGCGTTGGACTTTAACACCGGAGATCTGCGAGGTTGGGTGTACTATCCAAAGCAAGGAAAGTTTGGTGGGCTGTTCATGACAAACGTACAACTGAAACTGGGGCAGAGCAAAAACCCCGAGTACCTTTTGGTAAGCGGTGGTACGTTTGGAGCGAGACTCGGCGGCAATGTGAAACTAGCTCAATCGTTAATCTATGTTGTTGATACAAAGGCTGGAACCTTTGCGGCTTATACCGCACCATGGAATGGATCTATGGAATCGTCGGCTGGTGTACCACAGTGGGCACAGATGATTTTTATGGACGGTGGCCAAATTCGAGAAGCCAGTACGGGTGTCAAGAAGCCGGTAGTACCGGTGCCGGGCGCAGCAGCACCGGCACCAGGCGCGAAAGCTCCGGACCCAGATCCAAACAAACCTGCAAATAAGAAACCAAAGTAAGCAACGAGTCGATGGCAATAAGCGAATGGGTGAGCGGACGTGTTTTCAAGTTCGTTCACGGTAACAATCTTGTCTACAATACCTGCTGGGAAGATCCCCGGCTTGACCGCCAAGCGCTTGAGCTAACCGCTCAAGATCGCGTGTTGGTGATCACCTCAGCGGGGTGTAATGCTCTAGACTACCTGCTGGGTGGCGCTGGGCATGTCTACGCAGTTGACATGAATCCGCGGCAAAATGCGTTACTTGAATTGAAACTGTCAGCGATCCGCAATTTGGATTATGAGAGATTCTTTCAAATGTTCGGCCAAGGTTACCTGCCAAACGCAGAATCGGTCTATGCATCGCATTTGAGAAAATCTCTTTCACCGACCAGCAGCAAATATTGGGATCGTTGGATCCGGTTTTTTGACAACCCAAACAAGTCGTTTTACTTTCGTGGCACTTCCGGTGCGTTTGCTCGACTGATTGGAATTTACATCAATCGAATCGCGCGGTGCCGTAAAGAAGTTCTAGAGATCCTGGACGCACCCTCGCTGGCGGAACAGCAAGAAATCTATGCTCGCGCTCGAGGCAAAATTTGGTCTAAAACGCTTCGCTTTGCGATGAATCGCGATACGACCTTGAGCATGCTCGGCGTTCCCAAAGCACAACGCAAGCAGATCGATGAGCAGTATCCTGGCGGCATTGTGAAATTCGTCGAGGATTCTCTCGAAGCGGTTTTCGCAAAGATTCCAATCCAAGACAACTATTTTTGGCGAGTCTACATTACAGGCAGTTACACGCCGACCTGTTGCCCTGAGTATGTAAAGCAATCCAACTTTGAAAAACTCCGCAATGGCTTGATCGACAAGTTGACGGTCACTACGGATTCCGTTCAAGGCTTTTTGGAAAAGCATGACGGTCAGATTTCTCGCTTTGTTTTGCTGGACCACATGGATTGGTTGAGCGACCACTATTTCCCGCTGCTGGAATCCGAGTGGCAAGCCATTTTGAGCCGAGCGGCACCGAAGACCCGGATCCTTTGGCGGTCGGGTGGCCTGAGGACGGAGTTCATGAACGACGTCACCGTTCAGCGAAATGGCCGATCTGTGAAGCTGCCTGAGCTGCTGAGTTTCAACCCAGATCTTTCGAGTCGTTTGCATCAATTGGACCGAGTGCACACTTATGGCAGTTTCTATATCGCAGATCTAATCGCCTAGCGCTCAGTAGACAGGAGTCTTCATCGTGCATCTTCCCATCGGGTTTCGGTTTGCAGGCGTTGTTGGTGGAATCAAGACCCGCGTGGGTGCTCGCGACGTAACACTCATCGTCTCCGACACACCATGCGTTGCGGCTGGCGTTTACACGACCAATCAAATTGTGGCGGCGCCGGTCGTCGTGTCCCGCAGTCGTACCCCGTCGAATACGATTCGAGGTGTCGTGGTCAATAGCGGCAACGCCAACGCGTGCACTGGATCACGCGGCTACCTAGACGCGGTCGAGATGACTAAGTACGCGGCCAACGCCATCGACCCAACCGGCAAACTGACATCGGATCAGTTCGTGGTCATGAGCACAGGGATCATTGGACGATTTCTGCCGATGGACAAAATCAAAGCGGGCATTTCGGCTGCGGCAAACGAGTTGGCTTCGAGCGAGCAAGCGTTCTTGAACGCGTGCGATGGCATCTTGACGACGGACATTGCAAGAAAGACAGCGGAACGGAAGTTTCGATTGGGAAGACGCGACACTCATATTGTCGGCATGTGCAAAGGGGCTGGGATGATCGGTCCAAAGATGGCGACCATGTTGGCCATCATCATTACCGACGCACCGCTCGAACCGGCACAGGCGCAGCGTCTGCTTCAATCCGCTGCGAACAAATCGTTCAACTGCATTAGCGTCGAGGGGCACATTAGCACCAACGATACGCTGGTCATGCTTGCTTCGCAGCCGTCGGAGCTTAATCCTGCATTGGACAGCGAAAGCGAAGCGGAGTTTGCTAAGCATTTGCAAGAGATGGCGATTGAACTTGCAAAGAAGATTCCGGATGACGGGGAGGGAGCGACGCACCTCATCGAGATTCGAATCCAGGGGGCGAACACCGACGCGGACGCTGAAGCGGTCGCGAGAAGCGTGGCACTGAGCAATCTCGTAAAAACAGCGATTACGGGTGGCGATCCGAATTGGGGACGGATTGTATCTGCGGCAGGCTACGCAGGAGTACCCATTCGTCCAGAGCATACGGCACTCAAAATCAATGGTATTCCTCTCTTTGATCGCGGGGAACCACTGGCATTCGATGCGTCGCAAGTGAGTCAATCGATCAAGGCCAGAAAGCTAACCGAAATCGATTTGCAAGTAGGACTAGGGCCGGGTGTGGCAACGCATTGGACAACGGACTTAAATACCGAATACGTCCGCTTTAACTCAGAGTATTCAACTTAACGCCATATTGAGCAAAATTGCGACCTGGGCGATTGAAATCGCCGATGATGTTTCTTGCATGCATTGGCTATTGCATCTCTATATGACCGGGGCTGGCTTGCTTGAAAAACAAGCCCTGATGCATGGCGATGGCGATAGACATCGCGGCAAAGTCGGTGCGGATCTAATCAAGCAGGCTTAAGCCGGGCGCTCAATAGAAGTACAGTTTGTTGGTTCGGCATAAACTGCCTCAATGGAAATGCCTCAACTGAACTGCCTCACTGGGAATTCATGCACAGCCGATGTGTGTCGGTATATCTATTTTGTAATGTGGCGGATGAACTGAATGAAAGGGGCTTGGGCATTGGATGAAATGCGAGCTGAGTTTAGTAGCTCGGTAACCGAAAAGGACTTTCGGGAACTTGCGCGTCGTGAGAGCCTTCGAGTCTTGCAGTGCTCGAACCCTGTCCGCGAGGAGGTCTGGAAACTAGCGAACGAAGTTTTCTTTTCGACGAGGCCAGATGTGGAGCTTCGTGTATACGGTCATTACGATTCGGGGTGCAATTTAGGTTTTGCACGCCTGCTACCCAACGTCCGTCGTTTTGCTGCGGATTGTTTGTTGTCTGCAACTGGAGTATACGCCATAGCCGAACTGCATTCTCTTGAGTCATTGACGATTGGAATTCATGACTTGACGGATTTCAGCGTCCTAGGGCGAGTATCACCAGAATTGAAAACCGTACGTTTGGGCGCCACTCAATCGAAGAAGTTGTCCCTGGCTCCTTTGAGTCGGTTTCGATCGCTTCAAGTTTTGTATATCGAGGGACATACCAGAGACATCCAGGTGTTGAGTCACTTAAAGGAACTGCAACAAGTCACACTGCGTTCTGTCACCACTGAGGACCTAAGTTACCTGAAGCCGCTTAGCAAATTGTGGTCTCTGGAAATCAAGCTTGGCGGAATCCGCAGTTTCGCTGGAATCGAGGAGAACGAGAGCATCAAATACCTTGAGCTTTGGCAAGTGCGCAAACTTGGTAACGTCGATATTGTTGGCAGTCTACATGGAATGCAGAATCTATCACTTCAATCGCTTCCCAATGTGACCTCACTCCCGGAGTTAGGAGCCAATCGAGTGCTTCGTCGCATATACCTCGAAAACCTCAAGGGCCTTCGGAACTTTGCGAAAATCGAGTCAGCTCCGGCTCTTGAGGAGTTCATGCTCGTTGACGGTCGGAGTCAAGTACCTCAGCAACTTATTCCCGTCTTGAGAAACCACTCTGTCCAAAAGGTCTGTGCGAGCTTTGGAAGCAACGTGAAGAATAACGCGTTTGTTCGTCTGAGAGAAGAATACAAGAAAAGTCCGTTCTTTTGGGAACCATTCCAATATAGATAGCATGGAGGTTGCTCGTCCGGTTTGCTGCGCATTCGAACAATAGGCTATGCACCCAAGCATAAGTGCTCGACCAAAAATGAATGAACATGGACGGACAAGATTTGTTGGGAGATATCGCTATCGCGGATAGTTTTACTGAGTCGTGTGCATCGTTTGGATTCTAGTTTCGGATTGCCAAAACTAACCCGCAGCCCGACCTCGATTCCAGTTGCCTTTCGGTAGTTAAAAATCTGGGCCTGTTCTAGATGCAATCGTCCTTTCAGCCACGCGCTCGAGGTCGACGATTAGGGGCATTTGAATACTTAGAAATTAGAACCTCATCGCTGTTCGACTCTCGGTATCAACTAAAACGAGTCCCTTACCCTCCATTCGCACGTGCATTCTCGGCTTGGGGCAGATAGAATTGGCAGCGTTCTCACGTACCATGGATTTTCATGGAGTGTATTCCAGCCTTGCGAGATCCCCGTTCATCCTCCCTCCTATGCTCGATTTGAGGCCCACCATGTGGCATCGCATATTTCAGACCTTACGCTTTGCGCCCTGTTATTGCTTGTTTTTGGTTTTTGCGAGTCCCCTCTTGGGTGACGTATATCAAGATGCGACGGAGATCCTAAAGCAAACGGGTGTAACCGGCGGATTTGTTGTCCATCTCGGTGTTGGTACCGGCGAGTTGACCGTCGCTCTTCGTCAGGGAGAAGGCATCCAAGTCCAAGGGCTGGATCGCGATGTAAAAGCGGTACAGCGAGCCCGCGACCACATCCGTTCGTTGGGTGTTTACGGCGATGTGGCTGTCGATGTACTGGATGGACCGCAATTACCGTACATCGACAACCTAGTCAATCTAATGGTTATCGAAGACGCGAGCGGCATCGCGTACGACGAAATGCTCCGCGTTCTTGTGCCAAACGGTGTGGCCTATCTCAAGGAAAGTTCTGGGAAATGGACCAAGACGGTCAAACCTCGACCGAGCAACATCGACGAATGGTCGCATGACCTTCACGATGCAAGCGGCAATTCCGTAGCGCACGACGACGTGGTTGCACCACCTCGGCATCTTCAATGGGTTGGAAGCCCTCGATACTCGCGACACCACGACCGGATGGCCAGTATGAGCGCGCTGGTCTCGACCGGCGGACGCATGTTTTACATTATGGACGAAGGTAGTCGTATTTCGATTCAGCTCCCTTCCAAATGGAAACTGATCACTCGCGATGCTTTCAATGGAACAATCCTCTGGAAGCGAGATATCGATAATTGGCAAAGCCACCTTTGGCCGCTTAAGAGCGGACCGACTCAATTGTCGCGAAGATTGGTGTCAACCGAGGACACTGTTTACGCAACGTTGGGGGCTGACGCACCGCTGACTGCGATCGACGCATCCACCGGCAAGACGACGCAAACTTTCAAAGGGACCGATGGTACCGAAGAGATTGTGACGACCGAGGGGTTGTTGTTCCTCGTCGTTCGAAAAGGAAAGCGAGAACTCGCAGACTATGCACCACTGAATGGTACCGTTGGCGATCAAGCGCTGGCGCGAGAAATGTTTTGGAACGAAGACCCACGCATTTTGATGGCCGTGGAGGCTAAGTCAGGCAAGACTCTTTGGGCCAAACAAACCAAGATCTCGCCTCTCACCATGGCGGCGGACCAATCAAACGTCTATTTCCATGACGGCGAAAAACTGGTCAGTGTAGAACATCGCACTGGCAAAGTGGCGTGGGAAACGAAGCCGGTCAGCCGACGAAATCAATTCACGTTCAACTTTGGTCCAAGATTGGTTGTGCATGATGAAGTCGTCTTATACGCAGGCGGTGATGGTAAAATGATCAGTGTCTCTAAGGCGAATGGCGACAAGCTTTGGGAGTCCGTGCATCCAAATTCTGGTTATCAATCGCCACAGGATTTATTGGTCATGGATGGGCTGGTGTGGGTTGCACCCACCACTTCCGGAAAAGATACAGGGGTTTACACTGGTCGTGATCCCAAAACCGGCGAGGTTAAAAAGGAGTTTGCGCCGGATGTCGATACGTATTGGTTTCATCATCGGTGCTATATTGCCAAGGCGACAGACAATTTCCTGATTCCTTCTCGAACAGGGACGGAGTTTGTAAGCCCTGATACCAAGCATTGGGACATCAACCATTGGGTCCGAGGGGGCTGTCTTTATGGTGTGATGCCTTGCAATGGTTTGACCTATGCTCCACCACACAACTGCGCTTGCTATCCCGAAGCCAAGTTGTTCGGATTCAACGCGCTCGCGCCACTTGCTCCAACCCGTCCCATTCCAACCACGGTACCTGAGGAAGGCCGACTGCAAACGGGCCCCGCTTTCTTGACGCCTCTGGACGATGCCGCCATGGCCAAACGTGGCGACTGGCCTACCTTTCGTCATGACGCATCGCGCAGCGGTTCTGCTTCGGAGTTGATTCCGGCTGTGGTCGCTCGAAAATGGAGCATTCATCTCGGTGGTCGTTTGACTTCACCCGTAATCGCCAATGGTAGTGTGTATGTTGCCAAGATGGATGCGCATACGTTGTACGCGTTCGACGAGTTGAGCGGCCAGGAACGCTGGTCCTTTACCGCAGGTGCCAGAATCGACTCGCCTCCGTCGGTACACCGGGGCAAGGTTGTGTTCGGAGGTGCAGATGGCTGGGTGTACTGCTTGCAAGCGTCGGACGGACAATTGGCTTGGCGCTATCGCGCTGCACCGATGGATCGTCGGACGATGACTTACGAACAGTTGGAATCGCTGTGGCCAGTTCACGGAAGCGTCTTGATCCAAGACGACATTGTGAATTGCGTATCGGGACGATC
>JANMNR010000645.1:0-1694 GCA_031368325.1 Pirellula sp. | reverse complement strand
AGCACAGCGTGGGATCGCCAAACAACTCGAAGAGACTGCGAGGCGACTCGGGGTCAGCGACTTGGAATTGGAGGAGATTTCCGTTCCGACTTTCGGATTGGACGAAGTTGGGTTGCGAGTAGATATGCTGAGTGATTTTACTGCACGACTGGTCGTTAAATCTCATGGGGCCGAGCTCAACTGGTTACGTAGCGATGGCACGCCACAAAAGTCTGTTCCTACGGAGGTCAAAAACAAACATCCAGAAGATCTCAAGGAGCTTAAGGACGCAGTCAAAGACATCGATAGCATTCTATCGGCACAGCGAAGTCGCATCGAGTCGCTGTATTGCGTTCCTCATGGCTGGAATCTTGCAGTCTGGAAAGAGCGTTACTTCGACCATCCACTCGTTGGCGTGCTGGCTCGCAAACTGATATGGCAGTTTACGGACGGCCAAACACATTCATCTGGGATCTGGCACCAAGGACAATTCGTTACCAGTGATGGAGCACCACTGAATCTTGCAGAAACGGCCATGGTCGGGCTTTGGCACCCGCTGAACGAACCAGCCGCACGAGTCCTCGCCTGGCGAACTTGGCTTATTGACAATGCGGTGCAACAGCCTTTCAAGCAAGCCCATCGTGAGATATATCTTCTGACAGATGCCGAGCGACGCACCGACACATACTCCAATCGATTCGCCGCTCACTTTCTTAGACAGTCCCAGTTCCGTAGCCTGGCCCAATCTCGCCGCTGGAAAGTCAACTTCATGGGTGGGTTCGATGGCGGTGATAGGGGTAATGCTCGCAAGGAGTTCCAGCACTACGACATTGCGGTCGAGTTTGGGTTGAATGCGGCTGGAGAAATTGACCCAGCAGGTTACGGGTATGCGTATGGTTCGTCGGATCAAGTTCGGTTTTACCGACCTCTCGCGAACCAACAGTCTGTCGGCTTAGAAACGGTGCCCCCAATGATATTTTCCGAGGCCATGCGCGACGTTGACCTATTCGTCGGTGTATGCAGCATAGGCAATGATCCCAATTGGATTGACGGTGGGAACAGGAACGCGGCCTTCAATGATTATTGGCGGAGTCAGGCCGAAGCCACTTTGACCGAATCGGGCAACATGCGTCGCGCCGTTCTCGAACAGATACTCCCAAGACTCAAGATTTTTGCTCAATGCGAGTTACTCGATCGAGCGCTGGTCGTTCAAGGCAAACTGCGCAAGTATCGCATCCATCTGGGGAGTGGCAACATCATGATGGAACCGAACAACCAGTACCTGTGCATCGTGCAGGATGGAACTTCGCAAACGGACCGAACGGTACAACTTCCGTTCGCTGGCGACAATTTGCTATCCATCATTCTCAGCAAAACATTCCTTTTGGCAGCGGACGACAAAATTAAAGACAAAACCATTTTGCGTCAAATCAATATGTGATTTCACTTCAACTCATGATTTATTGCAACTTGGTGAGATCGTGCCCTTAACCAGGGCGATACCACCACTACCTCCCCTTTCCCCCTAAAATCTATCAAATCACCGAAAATCTTTGCAGCCAATGTCGCAAAAATAGATTTTTGCTTCCCTATGTAGTGTGACCAAACCATCGAATCGGAAAATGGTTAAAGATGCTATCGACGGAAGATTTGATTGAAGCTGCGAAACAAGGCTCGGTTAACGCTTTTACAGAACTTGTAGGGCGATACGAACG
>JANMNR010000587.1:0-10125 GCA_031368325.1 Pirellula sp. | reverse complement strand
AAAGCTCGGTGGAACGGCAATCCGCCACTCATTGCCATCGCTAGTAAATCAAGCCCGTCCGGCAGGGCTCCAACGACCCGATTCGCACGTGCTTCACCCAATAGGCTAAAAACGACTCTCGGCAATGCGTACGAAATGATCGCGAGAATGCTCCCCGAAATCAGAATCCACCGCGTCCAAAGAGCATCGCTTTCGAGGGCCAATGCCCAACACAAAGTGCACAAGACGACCGCGCAGAAAAGAAAGTTTCGCAATGCAAGGTAGTTTTCATACGCTTGTGGATGCAAGAAGCCACAACGCCAAATATCACGACGCGCTTTCGCAGATAGAAAGTCCGGCAACATTCCAGCGAAACTACTCGTCAGCATGCCAAACAGGGGTGGCCAGCCACGAAGCCTTTGCGATTGGCTACCAAGTTCACTTGACATTCTAGAGTTCACTCTTGGTTAAAGCAAACAACCAGAGTATCCCTACGATCTCAAGTCCCAACGCGAGCATAATATAGAACTGCCCAGATGGATCTTGCCACAGTCCGCCAAAGTAATCCTTTTGGAACGCGTAGTACAACAGTAGTCCCGGCCCAGCCAAACCAATAATGATCGCAGCAAGTCTGGCGGTTGCGGTTGCCGTTGCGATCTGCCTACGATACTCTTGCCGGTCATGCAACACTCGACCAAGTCGCTCCAACATATGCGCCAAATCGCCACCTGTCTCGCGATTGATGATCAAGGCGCTATTGAACATTCGTAATTCAAACAAATCACTGCGATCATCCATTTGCTGCAATGCCCTTTTCATTGGAAGCCCCATTTGCAGTTGGTTTGCGCACCAACCCAGGTCCTGTTTGAGCGGTCCCTGTAATCTCTCCGAAGTTATCGTCAGAGATTTCTCAAGGCCATCACCAGCTTGTAACGCTCTCGCGATCATGTCGATCGCTGTCGGTAGAATAGACAAGACTTGTGAACGACGTCTCGAACGCATCGCCAATACGATCGCTGCCATGACGCCCAGTGTTGCTAAGATACAAATCAAAACAAATAGTAAATCTTCGGTAATAGTAAACACCAACATCCCCAACACGAGACTGCACCCAAGCGAAAGTACGGTGTAGGCATCTGCTCGCATCGGAATTCCACTTTGCTCAACGAGCTTCGTCAGGGAACGATCCAAAGTCGACGGTGACTGCTCCAATCCAGCCTTTAATCGTAATCCAGCACTTGGCACGGATTGTCGTGGCCACAATTTCTGCAATACACGCACCATCATCCATAGAAACGCTGCGCTGAAGCAAGTCAGCGACACAAAGACCAGATAAGGTGCAATGGTGGGATCTATGGAGTTCATTCGCTCTCCGGTTTCTTTGCTGGAGCCGCAAACACGGAATCCGAGATTGCAACACCTGCTTCGCGAATCCGCCCCAAGCACTGAGGCAAATATCCCGTAGCATAAAACTCTCCGATCGCGCGACCCTGGCCATCAAGTCCCGTTTGACGGAATCGAAAGATGTCTTCCAAGCGGTATTCGCCGTTCTCGATGGACAGTAACTCTGCGATTCGCAATACGCGCCGGGCACCACCCTTTAATCTACCGACATGGACCAACAATTTGACACCGGTCGCAATGTATTGTCGCAACACCGACAGCGAAAAGTCATAACCGGCCATACCCACTAACAGCTCGAGCCTCGCAAGCGCATCGCGAGTGTCGTTGGCATGAATCGTTGTCATCGATCCCTCGTGGCCGGTGTTGAGCGCTTGCAGCATATCGATCGCTTCGTTGCCTCGCACTTCGCCAACGACTATCCTGTCGGGGCGCATCCTAAGACTATTGCGAACTAATTCCCGGATGCTTACTTCACCACGACCATCGACGTTCGAGTTGCGTGCTTCAAGGGATACCACGTGCGGATGCACCAGCCGTAGTTCAGTGACATCTTCGATCGTCACGATACGTTCATCCGACGGAATATTCGCCGATAGTGCATTTAGGAGTGTGGTCTTGCCGGCACCGGTCCCTCCCGAAATGAGGCAACTAACTCTGGCGACAACCGCAGCCGCCAAAAACATTGCCATCTTGCCATTCATCGACGAGCAATGGATTAGATCGTCGAGCAACAACGGAGAAGCAGAAAATCGCCTGATCGAAATCGTCGGACCACGAACAGCGAGCGGAGGCGCAACGGCGTGCACTCGCGAACCATCCTGCATCCGAGCGTCGACCACCGGACTACTTTCGTCGAGACGACGACCGACGCGTGCCGCAATGCGTTGGATGATGCGCATGACGTGCGCATCGTCGGCAAACTGAACGTTGGCACGAGATAGTTGGCCATTGCTTTCGATGTAGACTTCATCGAATCGATTGACCAAGATGTCGCTGATCTGCGGATCGGATAGCAATGGCTCAAGAGGACCAAGGCCAATCGATTCCGCCATGACAGCGGCACCGACCGCCTCCTGGAGCCCTAACGACAGGTTGGGAGCACGCAGCTGACAGAGTTTTCGGATCAATGCAGGGAGCTCTTGAACGCACTGTTCCTCATTTCCTGCAACCGACGACCACTCAAGGGACTCCACCAATTCACTGTGCAATGACAGCACCAATCGCATGAACTCATCGTCCGTCAACGAATCAATGATGTTTGCGCCAGCTCGGCCATTCGTTTGACGCCTAAACGATATCACAGTCCCGGCTCCAGCATCGATACCTTCGACGACGGTACCGTATTCTGCCGAGGATAATTCCCTTTTGATTGGGGAGGTGGCGCGGGTCGATCTTGGTTCACTGGCTCGCGGGGCTTCATGTCCATATCGGTTTTCGGGAAATCAATGGGTTCGACGTCGTCCGATGGCGATGGGTTCGAGCGTGGTGGCCCACGTTTCTTTGGCTTCGCACTTGGTGAATTCTGAGCGATTAGGCTACCTTGCGGTGAAAAGGTTAGCGTTTGCCTCTGTCCCCGTCGAAAGACCTCTGCGACAAAGGGAACGGGCTCTGGTTCCGGGATGGGCAAATCGAATATATCTCCCAACTTTAAATCGAGTATCGCTGTCGAGTTGAGGTCGTCATAGACTCCACGTAGGGCCACAGAGAACTCGCCATGGCCATCTGTTGCTTTGAGCAAAAGGGCCTGCTGTGGTGTTACAGCCAAGGTGACCGTTCTGTCTTGAGCCTCCACTTTTGGAAGCCCCATCGAGCCAAAGGTTGCGTTGTTTCCAATCACCAATATCTGGACCCGTTCCAAAAGCGTTCGAGAGATTTCGGGAAGCTCGGAATCCTTGTCCGGTTTGGTACGGAAAAGCACATCCACGATTGCACCTGGCGTTGCTTTGGACGGTAAGCCCTCAGCCGGAATGCCGATTGAGAATGCGCGCATTCCCGGATCCAATTTTTCGGCCAGATCGGGCTCGATCCCTTCGGCGTAAAAAGTCTGAGGAGCAAACGGTTCACCTTGTTTGACCGGTTCCTTGAGACGTCGATTGACGATTTGACGACCATCGCTGAGCAAAAGCGCGGGCCAGTTCTTTACCCTTTCACTCAACTGCTTTGGCGAAATCGTCACGCTCATGAAGTCGCTTGCGTGGATAACTCGACCGCTCGGAAGGTCTGTACTTGCAACGATAAAGACTTGCAACTTAGGAACGGGTGGTTTAACAGCGACTGGCTTTTGCTGGTTTTTTTTCCAAACGTACACTCCCGCCAATCCAGCTAAGACAGCAAAGAATAAAATCAGCAAGAAGCCTGGACCCGTTCGATTCACTAACCTAACTCCCAATTCAGCCAAGTCGCGGTGAATCCATTCGCATCCAGACAATCGTTTGTGTATCCAAACCAACCGACCTGAGCTTTTAAGTATAGCTATCACGCGGCCAACTTGAAACCAAGACGTCTCTTGTTCATGCGATCTTCACAATCCAAGTGTTTGCACTGGTTCTCGCGTGCTTAGATCAGTCTGGACTTTTAAGTGGTTCGTCCAATTAGGATCAACCAAGCAAGACGAAGTGCGATTGCAATCGTCGCTGGAACCGCATACGGCAAACGTGCTCTAAGAACAGATTTGTTAAGGTCCGATGAAGCGTCAATGGCATTTCGAGCTAGCCGTGAGGATTTGGAGCTCACGCTCTGAACTAGACGCCAAGTCAATACGGCGAATGTGAAAAAAATTAACACAACTGCGCTCAAAACGAAGACGAAAACAATATGGTATGGACCAAGCCATGCTCCAACTGCCCCCATAAACTTAACATCTCCCGCTCCACTTCCCCCCACCATGTAAACTAGGAAAAGGACAGCAAAGCCAACCATAAAGCCCAAGAGCGAATCGCCACAACCCGACAAACCGCCAATCGAAGTCCGGTAGAGGAGCCCCGTAGCGCCAAGTGCAACGCAAAGCGAGTTTGGGATGCGACGCTCGCGGACGTCAGTGACCATTGCCACAAGGCCACCAAGCAATGGGATCAAAAAGCGAATGACAAAAAGCCAAAAAGCGATGGACACGGCGAAGCCTCCAACCTCGAAAAAACGTTTTGGCTAGCTTTATCGAAAATCACAATATTGCAATAGCCATCTTCGTCGCGAGTACTGCCGAGCCACCAATCCGTGCTCCATTAATTCTTCATTAAGCCCGTATCGATTATTGTTAGGCCGCGATAAAAACGGTGGATTGTTTTTTTAAAAATTAAGGCTCCGAAAGGGGCAGTCGGCCTCAAGGAATGTTTATGATGAGAAGAATTACCCGAAACGGTTTCACCCTTGTTGAATTATTGGTTGTCATCGCGATCATCGGTATTTTGGTAGGTTTACTTCTACCTGCGGTTCAGGCCGCCAGAGAGGCTGCACGCCGCATGCAGTGCTCCAACAGCATGCGTCAGCTTTCGCTATCTGCACACAACCGGGAGAGCGCTTACAAGAGCTTCCCACCCGCTTGGCAAAATCCGACGCCGACCAACACCTACACAGGGGTCGTACAAGCGCCGCCGCTGGCGGGAGCACCACGCTTTACGAATGTGCTCATCGAGCTTTTGCCCTACATCGAACAGGACAACATCCAGCGCGGATGGAATTTCCAAAACATCGTTGCCAATCGTGGGCCGGATGGTTCCATCTCCAGCCAAGTCATAAGCATCTTTCTTTGCCCAAGCAGCACCGTGGCTCAATCTCCAAAAGCCACCGTTTCGGGCAATGTTTACGGCCTCAACAGTTACGCTGGAGTTGCGGGTCGACTCTCCTTTCGGGCCTTCACAGGTAGTGCGTTCATGATCAGCAACGATGGGATGTTCTACATCAATAGTCGCATTAAATTTGCCGACATAACCGACGGCACCAGCAACACTTTTATGTTTGGAGAGCGTGAGCACAAGGACAAGAACTTCGATCGAATGTACACCAACTTTCCGATAATCGGTTGGAGCGGTTGGGCTTGGTGTGACCAAGGGAACGCGATCGGCGATTTTCTGGTTGGAGTTGCTAGACCCATCAATTGGAGAATCCCCGATTCAGCGACTGGAGCCAATAGCTCTGCCAACTCTTGGGTGCAAGAACGACTCAGCACGATGGGGAGCAATCACAACGGCGGCGCAAACGTAGGTTTCGCTGACGGAAGCGTTCGATATCTAACCAATAGCACCGAGCAGGCTGTACTCAATGCGCTCGCGACGCGAGCGGGTGGTGAGGTTGCGAACTTAGACTAGACTAGAACTAATTCGATAACAACCCAATCAACGACTGTCGCACTCAGCCAAGCTTGAACTGCAAACCATTTTTCGCCGTGGACACAGACAGTCGAGCTTTGCTAACCTGGGTTTCCCGATAGTGTCGGAGTTACAATCTTGCTCCCGGAAATGACAGCACTCGTCCTCAGCCCCCTAGGACTCGTTCGCTTCCGGGGGCTTTTTCGTTTAGCGAGAATGAATCGATTCTCGCTGACTAGACAAGTTCACCTCATGACTATTCTGATTCGCTGCCGATAAAAACGGGAATAAGTGAGAAAGTCGATCGTCTCGGGGGACAATCATGGTTCGATTTGCGGCAGCGATGATTTTTAGTTTGGCAATTTCTAATTGCGCACTGGGGGATCCTCCATCTGCAAGCGGTGGACGAGTTCATGCAAGTTCCGCACCAGTGCAATACAGGGTTTCTGACGTTGAATGCCCATCGGAAGAACAGTATTGTCCGAAACGATTTTCATTTTCCATTTTCGAGAACCAAGCGAATAAACTGGCGGAGATGAGAAGCCGTGCATCCCAACTCTCGCAACACATTCCATACCAGAGTCCGATGGAAGACAGTTACTTCTTTCGCCCGTATCAAATCACGGAAGTCACGAAGCAACAACGATCAGGTCGCAACCCCAAGAATCCGTACGACAATCGCTTTTTGCAATCGATCTATAAGCGATCGGACTTAGAGTCTGGCAATTGAAACCCTAGGTCACAAGTTTCAAGTACCCAACGGCCCGACAAAATCAACGAAACGATTCGAATGTGTTTCGGCCCAAAGGGCCATCCGTTCCAATAGCCAGGGCCATCTGCCCTGGTAAAGCGGCCCCCGCGCCCAACAAAGGCCCAACGGGCCGACCGTTCGGACACGTCCCCAACAATCACGAATGACCGGCCCGTTGGGCCACCAATGTCGGCGGAATCACCAAGGTCAAATCCGTGACCAAATCACCAGGGCCGATGGCCCTGGCTATTTGAATTGCTGGGCCTTTGGCCCGTTAACGCGGGCTCTCGGCGAGACTAGATCAACGACACGATTCGAATGTGTTACAGCCCAAGGGGCCATCTGTTCCAATAGCCAGGGCCGTCTGCCCTGGTAAAGCGGCCCCCACCCAGCAAAGGCCCAAAAGGCCCAATGGGCCGACCGTTCGTTTTCGGGCTATTCAACGGCCAGGGCTTTGCAACTCGACTTTACGGGACCGGTGCGTCACCTACCGCGATCCTGAAGCTTCTTCACAAGAAATTCATTGCATGCAATGCGATTCTTCGCGTGATGTTCACATAGATCCGTACACTCTTCAATTTACCGGCTTCCTCTGCTAATGGTATTCCGATAACAATAAGTAGTGGGTTGAATGTAGCGGGCGCGAGCATTACGTTATCGTACGATCCAGCAACTTTGACGATAACTGGCGGAACGACACCGATTTCCAACGCATCGATTTCTGTAAACACCGATGTTCCGGGTACGGTGACTGTGGTCGTGACCAAGACTTCGGAATTTGCCTCCACGGCTGGGCAGATAACGCTTGCCAATTTGACGGCAAGTGTTCCCACCACCGCTCCGAATGGAGCGAAGGCAATTCTCGATCTCAGCAGCGTGGTTTTGCAAGCTGTTGACACAAGCATATTGGACAGTTCAGCGGATGACGGGATTCAGATTGCAGCTTACCGAGGCGACGTCAACAACACGCGCAGCATCACGACCGGGGACGTCACCGGGCTTCTTAGAACGCTTTCGGGTGCATTCAATACCACCGGGTTCCCCAATTTGAAGCTAGCCGACCCGGTGCTGGTCGGAGACATGAATGACAATAGTGCACTTACAACCGGCGACGTAACGGGTCTTCTTCGATTTCTTTCCGGAGATGGGGGTGGATTCCCAGCAATACCAGCAATCCCAGCCGGTTTAAGTGCACCGCCTGCGAGTCCGGACCCGGTCATTTTCATTCCGACCAACTTGACCGTCGTCACGGGAAATTCCATCAACGTACCAATTAACATTCATGTAACCGAACTAGCTGGTGCTTCGGTGGCTGGTTTTGATGTGACATTTACCTACGATTCCACACGATTTAGGTATGAATCCGTTGTTCTTGGAGCAGCCATGAGCGATTCATCCTTGCAAGCGGGCAACAAACCGGGGTTGGTGCGTAGCATCGTATCGCCGGGTAAGGTGCGTTTGTTGTACGCGACGGATTCTGGACCAGCGTTCGCCCACGGTTTTGTTGGTACGTTATCGAACGTGAGATTGACGGCTCTTGCCGGTGCATCCTATGGAACGTCGGCCCTAAATGTGATAGCGTCGGCGGCGTCCGATAACAACACCGAGGATCTCGTGATTTTCCCGCCCGCGCTTCCGGGCATCGATTCCAACGATGGTGCGGTTGCGATTGTGGGGTCTAATCTTGATTCGTCTGCGGTTAACTCAACCAACTTAGATGCTTTACGAAGCATAACCAATAGCGTGAAGGGGAACGGTTCGGATAGCATTGCAATCGATTCGGCACCTCCGATAAGCACGGTAGTTGTAGTAAGCGCTAGCGCGTTACGATTTAGCTCTGAATTTGGGGAAGTCCGCAACTCCACTTTCATTGCAGCGCTGTCATCCAGCCGAGTGGCGGACTTGTCCGACACAGCAAGCTCTGATGACGATGCACTTGACTTGAAGAAAGCTCGGCATTTGCAGGTTGCATCTTCGAAGCTGCCGAAACCGTTCGTAACGCTCGTACGAAATTGGTTCGAATCGTAAGCTTGTCAACTTCTATCTAAAATAAGCGTCACCTTGGCCGCACCTTCCGTGTTCAGAGAAAAGATGCCTGCGCCAGAGACGGTTCGGTTAGTCAATGCATGATTTTTGTTTTCGCAAACGAACGTGCTGCCCTTTTGCCACGCCATGGAAACTCCGGTGTATCGATTCGTTCGTAAACGCAATCCAATCGGTCTATCATCGATAGTTCCATCGCATGTGATTGACAATTGAACCACTAACGAAAATCGACTATTGACAAATCCGAAGGATACCCACTTAAATTGCAAAACACGAGAATCGCAATGAAAACGATGGTGTTTTGTCAAGTACTTACTTAGGTGCAGTAATTTGTTCGTAGCGTGCTGTTGAGGTTATCAATCTCAGTCTTTGGATTCTTCATCACACATTAATTGCTTGCACAATTGTTCTTCTCGGAATGTTCATATTCATCCGTACACTTTGCAATCAATCTATGCCTAATCGTTCCGCTACTGAATAGCCGCCGAAACTTAATTCGAAAAAACATCGTTCCTTAAACTGGTCACTGGTCACAGAAAACAAGGATTCCTCTTTATGATTCGCAAAGCAAGTCGATTGTCAAAGAAGATTGCAAATATTCGAAACGCATTTTTGCGATGGAAGAATCGCCAGCAGCAGCGGCTGTCGTTTCAGAACATGTTTGCGGATCTTATGCCCCAGGATTCGTTCCTGTCGCGACTTGTGAGTGCGTTTCGTAGCGATCTAAAAAAGGGCAAGTCGAAATCAAGCGCCCGATTCGACGCCCGCAAGCCACGAATTTCCGCTCGGTTTGAGGCTCTAGAGGGCAGGTCGATGATGGCCGTGGATCTTAGTGCTGGGGATATTGCGTTTACCGGATTGCAGACAGATGCTCCTGATTCGGTATCGTTCGTTTTGTTAAAAAACGTCGATAATACAACGTCACTTAGTCTTACCGACAATGGTTGGAAGACGGACCAAACAGGGTTTGCCAATACGACTGAAAATACGATTACGCTGACATTCGGTTCCGCTTACAGTGCTGGAACTCATTTCGCAATTGTTGATGGTGGGGTCCCGCAATTCAGGCTTGCGGGTACGACCACTTCGGCTGGGACTGTTGCGGGCGGTAGTCTAAACGGTCTGTCTGCATCTGGTGATAGTGTGTTGGCTTATCAGGGCGCTGCTCCGACGGCTGGAAACGCAACGAACTGGATTGCTGGTATCAGTTCCAACGAATGGGGATTTAGCACGAGCACGAATTTCAGTGCTTTGCCTAGTGCTTTGACGATTGGTTCCACCGCTGTTGGTTTCACGGGCGGTGCAGTTGATATCGACAACCAGGGCTTGTCGTTAGCAAGTGTCACCGGTGATGTTGGGGTAATACGTGCGGCAGTGAATAACGCATCAAACTGGACCCGAGATCAAGCGTTGATTACGCTGGTACCTCCAGCGACAACCTTCACGGTAGCTTCCTCTGCTGCAACAACGACTTCCCTGTCCTCCGTCACGCCCTTGACGGCCAATCAAGGAGACTCGGTAACCTTCCAGGGCACAATCGTCGCGGGGTCGGGTGCAGCAACTCCTGTCGGCACGATTCAGATTCGTAACGGCGGAGTCGGCGGTACTCTATTGGCAAGCACCACGACAATCGGTGGCTCA
>JANMNR010000513.1:0-11014 GCA_031368325.1 Pirellula sp. | reverse complement strand
ATGCATGTGGTTGGATAGGATCGCATAAGTCAGAACATCGAGGCCAAAGACAGACGCTAGCCGTTCCATGCGACAGCGAATCCATTCACGGCGATGTTCAAAGTTTTTACCGGAGACGGCATCGACTCCGGCCAAGTAAGCACGACGAATACAACGCTGGACCAAATGGACGATGCAGACAGAACTCGGATCAAACTGTTCAGCACGAGGCGCTCGAGGCATATCGATTCTCCTTTGCAGACCAGGATACCAACAAGCCTGCCCCAATTCAATAGGTGCCTGGCACCTATGTGAAACGATAGAGGCAGATCGCGACCTCATGAGCCTGCGAGATGATTGCGACTATGTTGCGATGATCTCCTGGGTCGTACTTGGCGGCACCATTTCACCTTGAGTACTGGAAATGCTTACGTTGCGATACACTGTTGTGCATAACGCTGACGTAATTTTAAACTCAACGTATGTCCCGGCGGCCGATGAACCCAGACGAAGACCAATTACTTAAGATGATAACAGCGGGCGATTCTGACGCCTTGGGGTTACTTTTTTCAAAATACTTGCCAAGACTAAAGGGGATGATCGCAGCACGTATGGATCCGCGAATTGCTCCGAGAATTGACGAATCGGATGTGATGCAAGAAGTTCACGTGGAGGTCATGCGCAGAATTCCTGAGTATCTCGAGAAACGAGAAGTTTCCTTTTATGACTGGATGCGGTTTTTGACTAAGCAAAAACTGGCGGAAGTGACCCGACGGCATGTCGGGGTCCAATCTCGAGACGTCCGACGCGAGCGTCCTCTGCCAAAAAAGGTAGCAGGTAACTCGTCGGTGCTACTTACGGGTTTTCTCGCGGGCAAAGTTAACAGTCCAAGTTCGGTCGTTTGCAAAGAAGAAGTTAGGAGGCTGGTTAGCGGGTGCATTGAAAGACTTGAGCCGATGGATCGTGAAATTCTCCTGCTGCGTCATGTTGAACAGATGAAAACAGCCGAGGTGGCCGAGCGACTCGAGATTAGCCCCAACAACTGTCGACAACGTCACATCCGCTCACTGAAAAAACTGCGTGATTTATTGGTGGAGTGCGACCTCAGTTGGGGCGATATTGGCTAATGCGGAATTCCGACGCTCCGATCGGATTCTGCTTGGCTACTCTCCGTCCGTTTCAGCCATGTCGCGTGCGTGATAAGAACTTCGTACAAACGGTCCAGAAGCAACCTTTTTGAACCCCATCGATTTTGCGATCGTTTGAAGTTCGTCGAATTCCTCGGGCGGTACATAGCGAACAACCGGTAAGTACTTAGGGCCTGGTTGCAAATATTGGCCGAGCGTCAAGAAGTCGCAATGATACGTTCGCAGATCCGCCAAGCAGTCAAGTAACTCTTCTCGCGTTTCACCGAGTCCCAACATCAGGCCGCTTTTGGTCTTGATCGAAGGGTTGCTGTTTTTGACATGCTTTAACAGATCTAAAGTCCATTGGTACTCGCTTTTCGGTCCCCGTACTTTTCGGTAGAGGCGAGGAACTGTCTCCATATTGTGATTGAACACTTCGGGGGCCGATTCGATCACTCGATCTAACCCATGCTTGTGCCTCACGAAGTCCGGTGTAAGGACCTCAATGGACGCGCCGGTCTTCTTTCTAACAGCGATAACACATTGATAGAAATGATCGCCTCCCCCGTCTGGCAAATCGTCGCGTGTAACCGATGTGATAACGACGTGCTTGAGCCCCAATCGAAATGCGGCTTCCGCTACACGTTCCGGTTCGTCCCCCTCGAGCGCTTCAGGCTTGCCTCGCGAGACGGCGCAAAACCCGCAGGGGCGTGTGCAGACATTTCCCAAAATCATGAACGTCGCGGTGTTCTGTGAGTAGCACTCCATTCGGTTCGGGCATTTTGCATTTTCGCAAACCGTTTCCAAGCGAAGCTCATTCAACAGCCCGGAGGTAAAGTGATTGGCATTTCCCTTTGGAACTTCTCGACGCAACCATTGGGGCAAGCGACGGCTGGGTTCAAATAGCGGAGTCACAGAGCCGCAGCTCATGGTTTCGGCGTCCGTTCCGCTTGCGTTGGATGCGGTTTCGACGGGGGAAAGGATCTTCAAAATCGGAAGCTGCATGAGAAATGACTGTGCGGTTTGTTTGGAAAATGGAATGCAAGCGTACCTATTGTGGACGAACGGCCTGTTTCCGGCCAGAGATTATATGGGACTTGTCCACTTTTAGGGCGTTTTAGGCGAGTCCGCGTCGAAATGCGATTCTCAAAATTCCAACCAAACACCTGGCATCAGCAGCCCAAGATGACGTACATTAGGGGGACTTGCGCGACAGACGCGAACTTTAGGAATTGTTAAGAGGTTGGTTTGATAATGATTATTCGATTTGTGACGAATTTGATGAACAAGCGACTACCTTTCATTGCGTTTTTGTTTGGCATGGGATTTTGTTTCCAAACCGAGGCAAATTTGGTTTCGGGTAACGAATATTGCCCTTTTTGTTCAGCAGCGTCGCAGACACTACGCCAAGAAATCATGTCGATGGACGCTGTCGCGATCGGACGGCTGGAAGTGGATGGGCGTGCGGATGTGGATGGCACCGCTGCTTTCAAAATAGAGAAAGTCTTGTCGGGTGAAAAATTGATCCAAATCAATCAGGCGATTGAAGCAAGTTACTTCGGTCCAGGCAAGTCGGTCAAGAAATTTTTGCTGCTTGGAATCGATCCCACCAAGCTGCTATGGTCCTCGCCGCTTCCACTTTCCGCAGACGCAGAGTCCTATGTCGAAGCGATTCGGAAGTTACCAGAGTCACCAGTAGAGCGATTGGAGTTCTTTCAAAAATATTTTGAACACCCAGATTCCTTGCTGGCCCGCGACAGTTACGATGAGTTTGCTCTAGCTCCATATTCAGATGTTGTTTTGCTCAAGGACAAGATGAATCGTGAGCAGTTGCTCAAGTGGGTACAGGACACCTCCAAGTCCCCTGACCGGAAACGGCTGTATTTCACAATGCTCGCGATTTGTGGGAAACCGGAAGATGCCGACTTGTTTGAGTCGATGATTCGCAGCGAAAACCCCGAATCCCGTGCGGGATTGGATGCATTGCTGGCCGCTTTTCTGACGCTGCGTGGCGAAAAGGGAATCGACTTGATTAAGAAGGAGTTCTTCGACAACAAGGAATGCCAGTACGCTGACATCTATTCCGCCGTTATGGCATTGCGATTCCATGGAACGGAAGCGAATATTTTGCCCAAGGAGGCGATCATGGGCGGTATGCACAGGCTATTGGAACGCCCAGATTTGGCCGATTTGGTTATTCCAGATTTGGCGAGATGGAGCGATTGGAGCCAAGTGGAAAAGGTGACTGAGTTGTTCGAAAAATCTACCGCCGATAACAACTGGGTCAAGGTTCCCGTTATCAATTACTTGCGTGCCTGCCCATTGCCAGAAGCCAAGGAAAAACTAATCCATCTAGAGAAGCTCGACCCGGTTTCGGTAAAGCGAGCCAAATCATTTTTCCCTATACCTTCACCCGTCGCCCCCAAAAAGGAAGATAGTTCGTCATCCGTTGTTCCCAAACGGATCGAGCGGGCTTTGGTTTTAGATGCGAATCGCAAGGCCATTCGCATCGCTTCACTCAGCGATTTTTTTGCCATTTCACAAATGGTGCGGGCTCAATCGGATAAACAATTTCAGAATGATTTAGCCTTGCCGACAGCTATGTTGCATCCGACGGGAAAGCTGAACCTCTGGGCGCCGTTTGCCGTAGTCGTTATCGCCACTGTGATGTTGACGGTGGTAATGTGGAGTATTGCGACTAGCGGCGGAATGGTTGCGGCATTGGTCGCGAATAGAAAACGCTAATCGACCATGGTTTTGGATCGTGGATGCTGCCCGCGGGTCCTTCTGACACGAAAACAAACACGCAAAGATGACACAAGTTCTTTCCCAAGCCGATGACGCCATTTACACGAATGATTCTTCGGACGAATTTGCCTACAAGTCGGTAAGTCGGGCAGCCACGCTCTCGATAGTGTTTGGGTTATTCGGGCTTTTATCCTGGATTTCGCCATTGCTCCTCTTTCTCCCTTTGATTGGATTTGTCTTTGGAGTGGTGGCGATTCGCAACATTAAAAAGTATCCAAATGAGCTGATCGGATCGCCCATTGCATGGTCGGGAGTTTTGCTGAGTGGTCTCATGACCGTGTGTTCCCCGGTGCGGCACATTTACATCTATTACACCGAGGTACCCGAGGGATTTGAGCGAGTCCAGTTTGCCGTGCTCAATAGCCCTAAGGGAGCACCGGATATCCCTACGCCCGAAGCGATTGCGATGAATGGAAAGAAAGTGTTCTTAAAAGGGTATATTCACCCGACGTCCATTTCGAGTGCGTCCGCTAAGACATTTGTTTTGGTACCCGATATGGGAACTTGCTGCTTCGGTACACAACCGCCTTTGACCAACATGATCCAAGTGCGACTGGTGAACGACGATTTTGCCTACAAGTCCATTCGCCTGCACTCCATTGCTGGTACGCTAGAGGTGTTGCCTTTTCTAAAACCGGTGGAAGGTCTTGAGGGGGTGTATTACGAGTTTGAGGCTGAGCATTTTAAGTAATGAGTTAACGTGACTGACCTGCCGATTTTTTCTAAGCGAATCTGGATAGGCCTTCTTTTCTTTGTTGGCTGGATTGTTGACCTACGTTGTTTCGGCCAAAGCGACACAGGACCAGCGGTTTTCTTTGTCGAAACAGTGAAGCCGATTTTTGCGACGAAGTGCATTCCATGTCACGGCCCGAAGACTCAAAAAAGTGGCTACCGGTTGGATGTGCGTTCGATTGCACTTGCCGGTGGCGATCGGGGTGAGATTCCCATCGTGCCAGGCCAAGCGGAGGCCAGTTTGCTGCTGAAGCATGTTTCAGACCCCGATTCCGACATGGCGATGCCACCAAAGGACAGTCAACTTCCTCGTTTAACGGTAGCGGAGTTGGAGTCTCTTCAAAAGTGGATTAAACAAGGTGCAGTATGGCCTGATTCGGAAAGTGCAAGACTCGAAAACCCATTGGACTGGTGGAGTTTAAAGCCACTACACAAAGCCGCTATCATTAACGAAAATGCTAATCCAAACGATGGCTCGAATCCGATTGATGCGTTCATTACAGCGAAACTTTCGGAAAGTGGTCTTGCGATGTCGCCGTCCGCAGACGCTCGAACGCTTGCTCGTCGGTTGTATTTCGATTTAATTGGATTACCGCCATCGCCCGAAGAGCTGGATGCCTTTGAACGGCACTCGAATGGCGGTGCCGAGGCGGCTTACAGCGAGCTTGTTGAACGACTGTTAGCGATGCCGCAACATGGTGAGCGTTGGGCGCGGCATTGGCTCGATGTGGTTCATTATGGCGATACGCATGGCTACGACAAAGACAAACCTCGACCAAACGCTTGGCCCTATCGCGACTATGTGATTCGAGCATTCAATGAAGACAAGTCTTACTCACGCTTTGTTGAGGAACAGATTGCAGGCGATGTGCTTTGGCCAGGAACTCGAGATGGAATCGAGGCGCTTGGTTTTATTGCCGCCGGGCCATGGGACTACATTGGGCACGCTGAAGTTGCCGAATCAAAAACGGACGGGAAAATCGCCAGGCACTTGGACCGTGACGACATGGTTTCTAATACGCTTGGGACGTTTTGCAGCGTGACGATTCATTGCGCCCAGTGCCACCAACATAAATTCGATCCTATTTCGCAAGAGGACTATTATCGATTACACGCGGTCTTTTCCGCATTGGATCGCACCGATCGCAAGTACTATCCAGACGAGTCGACGTATCAACGGTTTCGCTCCCTTGAGCGAATGCAGCGAGAAGTGGAGGAGGCGATCAAGCGGATCGAGGAACCTCTAATCAAGTTAGCGGGCGACGAATACACAAGCCTGACCAAGCGAATGGAAAGCGACAAAAAACCGACCGACAACAACCCGAATCAAACGGCCGAGTATGGATACCACAGCGCCATTTCGGCGAAGCAGGAAAAAGAAAAGTGGGTTCACGTGGATCTTGGACAAGCGACAGAAATTGACCGCGTTTTGCTCAGGCCATGCCACGACGATTTCAATGCGATCGGTTCTGGCTTCGGTTTTCCGATCCGTTTCAAGGTGGAAGCAAGCAGCGACGGTTTCTTTCACGAAGGAGTGGTGCGTCTGTCTAGCGATTCGGTGGACTCGTTCGATGTTGACTTCAAAAATCCTGGAATCGCGCCCGTAGTATTCGACGCAAAAAACGTCACACCGGTCAATGCGCGTTATGTTCGTGTTACGGCGAGCAAGCTAGCGGCCAGGCAAAATGATTTCATTCTTGCAATCGCCGAGTTGGAGGTCTTTAACTCAAGCGGTCAGAATGTCGCGTTAGGCCGCAATGTCTCTGCATTGGACTCGATCGAGGCAGCCCCGCGATGGCGAATGATAAACCTGACCGACGGACTCTTTCCAGAGTCGAGTCCAAGCCAGGACAAGGAGTCCCTGCTACAAGAACGAGAGTCCCTCCTTCTTAAGTCGGCGGACACAGAGACCAAAACAGAGCGTTCGGCGTTACTCAAGCGTTTCGAGCAGATTCGTGCCGACTTAAAACAACTACCTGAACCGAAGCAAGTTTACGCCGGTGGAGTTCACACAGGAAGCGGGACGTTTGTAGGAACCGGCAGTACCGGAGGTAAACCACGTCCGATCCATTTGCTGGCACGTGGACAGGTGACTCAACCAACATCACTCATGGTCCCAGGGACGCTCTCCGCGTTGCAATTCCGGCCTTACGAATTCGAGTTAAAAGAGGATCATACTGAGGGCGATCGCCGCGTCGCACTGGCACAGTGGATTACCGACCCCGTGAACCCGCTGACATGGCGCAGTGTCGTCAATCGAGTGTGGCAGTATCATTTCGGTCGTGGTTTGGTGGACACTCCAAATGACCTTGGTCGAAACGGTGGCATCCCTAGCCACGTGGAGTTACTTGACTGGCTTGCTGCAGATTTTCGCGACCATGGTGGTTCGCTCAAACGGTTGCATCGCATGATTGTCCAAAGCAAGGCCTATCGTCAAACATCGGCCATCCATTCTCAAGGCGAACAAATCGATTCGGGAAACACATTGCTATGGCGTCAAAATCGTCGGAGGCTTGAGGCAGAATCCATTCGCGACTCTGTATTGTCGGTTAGTGGAAAACTAGATTGTTCTATGGGTGGCCCTGGGTGGAAGGACTTTGTCGTGGAGCATCCGGAGCATTCCCCCCACTATGAATACAGCTTGGCGGATCCCGAGGAGGTGTCGACTTGGAGGCGATCCATTTATCGGTTCATTGTGCGTTCTCAAACGCAACCTTGGATGACGTCTTTGGACTGTGCTGACCCGTCAATGCGCGTGGACAAACGGAATGAGAGTCTTTCCCCTATCCAGGCATTGGCTTTACTCAACAATGGCTTCATGCTGTCCCAGGCCAAGCACTTTGCAGCCCGAGTACAGAGCACGTCGGACGATATTGGGGAGCAAGTTGAAATGGCTCACCGATTGGCGTTTGGCGTGAGTCCATCGATTGCCGCTCGAACGAAGCTTGTCGATTTCGCTAAGCGAAACGGCATGCCATACTTGTGCCGAGCTCTTTTCAATTTGAACGCATTTACCTTTGTGGATTGAGTGTGTTAGTTATGGAGTCACGACGGTCATTTCTACTTGAGTCTGGTGGCGGTCTTGGCGGGATTGCTTTGGCATCGATGCTGGCGGGCGATGGCGGGCTCCGAGGAGAGGACAACCCTACCCATCGCAATACGGGAGTGGGCCTTCATCATCCAGCCAAGGCGAAACGTGTTGTTCAGTTCTTTATGTCAGGAGCTGCGAGCCACATCGACTTGTTCGACTATAAACCGGAGTTGGTGAAGCGCCATGGGCAAGCTAGCGATTTCGGCGAGCCGGTGGAAGCGTTCCAGAACGGCCTGGGGCCTTGGATGAAACCCATGTGGGAATTCAAGCCTTACGGAGATAGCGGGAAGTTGTTGAGCGAGACGGTTTCTCCCTTGGGTGAGGTCGTGGATGAGATTGCATTTGTGCACAACATGGTTAGCAAGTCAGGAGTGCATAGCGCAGCCACCCTGCAACAAGCGACTGGATTTTTGGTTCCCGGATTCCCAGGAGCTGGATGCTGGATCAGTTACGGGCTTGGTTCGATCAACGAGAACTTGCCTGCCTTTGTTGTGCTGCCAGACCACCGCGGCTTTGGTTCAAACGGAGTAAAGAATTGGGATTCCGCTTTTTTGCCGTCCCAACATGCAGGAACGATCATCTACCCAGGACGGCCAGAACCGATTGCAGACTTATTTCCGCATAAAACCGGGGCCTTTGTCACCATGCAAGGGGAGCTGCAATCTCAAGCTTTGATGGAGGCCCTCAATCGCGAGCATGCGTCAGCGCGAGCAGGCGATTCGAGACTAGAAGGCCGAATCCGCAGCTATGAACTTGCTGCTGCTATGCAACTTGCTGCGCCCGAGGCGCTCGACTTCAAGACAGAATCGGATCATTCGATGAAGCTCTATGGGCTTGAACGCGGTGTGCAAGCGTGGTCGAAAGAAATCAACGCGGAGGAGGAGACATTTCACTTTGGTCAGAAGTGTTTGGCTGCGAGACGATTGTTGGAGCGCGGTGTTCGGTTCGTTCAGATATGGAGCGGGAATGACAACGGATTCCCTCGTCGCAACTGGGATTCCCACGAAGATGTGATGCGAGACCATGGGCCATTGGCGATGGGAATGGCTCGCGGTTGTTCCGCGTTGATCCAGGATTTGAAGCAACGAGGAATGCTTGAGGACACATTGATACTTTGGACAACCGAGTTTGGTCGGATGCCGTCATCGCAAGCTGGCAAGGGTCGAGATCACAACCCGTTTGTCTTTACCAATTGGTTATGTGGCGGCGGGATCAAAGGCGGAATCACTTATGGCCAAAGCGATGAGTGGGGATACAAACCACTTGAACGCAACGCTCCGACCCAAGTCTACGATATCCACGCCACGATTTTGCATCAACTCGGGTTGGATCACACGAAACTGACAATTCGGAACAACGGAATCGATCGACGGTTAACAGACGTTCACGGAAAGGTCATCAAAGAGCTGATTGGGTGACGAGGCCCAACCTCGCAGGCAACTGGGTGGGGCACTATTTTGCGAGCCCTCCCCTTTGCACAAATGGCATGACGGCAAAAACCGTCTACACTGTTACTTTCAGGAAATACAACCCAACTCTTTGGAGATAGCTCATGTCCCGCCTTAACAAAACCCGCGCACTAAACTTACAACGCCGTGACTTCCTCGTCGGCACGTCAGCATTTGCAATGTCGTTGCCCATGTGGGCGCGATCCGTTCACAGTTCTGAATCCGGCAACTCCGGTCGATTGCGGATGGCGAGCATCGGTGTGGGAGGTATGGGTGCTTCCGATTTAGGTTCGCTCAGTTCACACGCGCTCGTTGACATAGTGGCTTTGTGTGATGTGGATGCGACGCGGTTGGCTGCCGCTGCTGAAAGGCACCCCAATGCGAAGCGGTTTAGTGATTACCGCGCGATGTACGATCAGATGCACGATGAGATCGACGCCGTACAAGTGTCCACGCCTGACCATACACATGCTCCTGCTGCAATGTCGGCAATGCATCGAGGAAAACATGTGTATTGCCAGAAACCGCTCACACATGACGTGTCTGAGTCAAGGCAGATGCGATTACTGGCTCAGGAAAAGAAAGTCGTTACGCAGATGGGAACCCAAATTCACTCGCATACCGCTTATCGAACAGCCGTATCCCTGGTGCAAAGCGGCGTGATTGGCTTGGTAAAAGAAGTGCATTCCTGGAGTAGCAAGACGTGGGGTTACGATGGCCCAGCGCCGATGCCAAGCGCAGTGCCCGCGAGCTTGGATTGGAATCTTTGGCTAGGTACTGCGGCGGAGCGACCTTTTTCGGAGACGCATTACCATCCAGCCAACTGGCGCCGCTGGTACGACTTCGGCTGCGGAACGATGGGAGATATGGCCATTCACATTTTGGACCCGGTTTTTTCGGCCTTGAAATTAGGAGCACCGCTGAAAGTTGTTTCGAGCAGCCCTGAGCCTCCGAAGAATTCGTACGGAATGAAGAATCAAACGCGTTATACGTTTGGCCCATCCAAGTTCACGACGGACGGTTTTGTACTCACCTGGAGTGATGGGGGTATGATGCCGGACACTTCGTCATGGCCCAAACAAATAGGCAAGGACGGCAAAGAAATTGGGCTGCCAGACCAAGGGTCGATGTTTGTGGGGGAAAAGGGTTTTGTCTTGTTACCGCACGTGGCGCAACCCATTCTGCTTCCCGAGTCCAAGTTTGCGAGCACAGCGATCGAACGACAGCCGAACGGAAATCATTATCATTTGTTTGTTGACGCATGCTTGGGAGGTGCGCCGACGTCGGCCCACTTCGGCTACGCCGGGCCACTGACCGAGGCTGTTTTGTTAGGAGTTTTAGCGAATCGCTTTCCGCAACAGGAGTTGCTATGGAACGCAGATGCCGTGAATATCCCTAACCATTCGGCAGCCAATGGTCTGCTTCATCGTAGCTATCGTGCAGGCTTCGAATTAAAGACTTCGTAACCTGACTTAGAATCGAACGATTAGCAGGGAATGAACTCAACGACCAACCTAAGCTTGCTGCTCAAGCTACGTTCCAAAACCGAAACGGCTGCGTGGTCGCAGTTTGTGAAGCTGTACGCGCCGCTGGTGCATCAATGGGTTGGCACAATCGGAATCCAGGAACCGGATCGAAGCGATGTAGCGCAGGATGTCTTTATGGTGCTGTTGGGCAAGATGTCAACGTTTCAGTACGATGCAGGCCGAAGCTTTCGCGGTTGGCTTCGAACGATCACGCTCAACAAATGCCGAGACCTGCTACGGAGTCGGAGAAGCAAAGTTGAGCCCGTTGTTCTCGAACGGATCGAACAAGCTTCGAAGGATGAT
>JANMNR010000419.1:0-15677 GCA_031368325.1 Pirellula sp. | reverse complement strand
AGAGCGACCATACGACGTTGCCATAACCGACAGGTCCGTCTTCTTTTACTTCACCAACCGCCAACGCCATCTCCTCCGCATCCGGTGGACGGCTGAGAATGGTGAGGAACACGGTTCGTATTCCATCGTTCATCGTCTTCTTGCGGATGATGTTGTTGTAGATTGTCGAGTCCTTCTCCAGAAGTTTGTGCGACATTGGCCCATTAAACATCATTAAGATCTGAGGAACCGACCCCGCACTATTGGAGCTTGAAATCAGTTCCCGGTCAGACTGACCAAACAACCTCAGGAAGTGATCTGGCGGAAGCGGGCATGGTAGTTCTGCTGCTCGTGCTATAAACTGACCCTTGAAGTAAAATTTGCGTTGATTGGCGGCCGCTTGGCTATCTACTTTGCCTGCGTCTTTCTCTGCTTGAACGACTTCAATCGCTTTCGCTTTCGTTAAATCCAACTTAGCGGCCTGAGTGCGAAGCGTCGCGGGCTGTTCTCGATACTCGATCGAATCCGCGGTCAATGTCAGGAATGAATCCCAGACTTGCTCAGCCGTCATTCTGCGCAAAACAGGACCTGGGAAATGGTAAGCGTTCTCAGAAACCAAATCCATGCCGCTAGCTTCCCTTTGATAGACTTGCGTATGCATCAGGATTCGAAGATACTCCTTCATGTCAAAATTGAGTCGCTTCATTTCCGATTCCAGGAAGGTCATCAGTTCTGGATTCTCGGCAACGGTGGAATCCATCATGTCGTCAACAGGCTCAATCTGGCCAGCGCCGAAAAGTTGCTTCCATAAACGGTTCGCAATGGTCTTGGCGAAACGTGGGTTGTCCTTGGAAACAAGCCACCGCGCAAACGCTTTGCGAGGCGGTTCGCCGTCCTTGATTTCCGCGGGTTTGCCGAAAAGTGTTTTGGGGGCAACAACCGTGCCCGGTTTGGCGTCATCGTAAGCGTAGTCTTTCGGCAACTTGATCTTTGCGGAAAGGTTGTCGTTCAGGATGGTCATGTTTCGGTTGATCATTCGATCGAACACGTACTTGTTGTTTCGCCGGTCCTCCTCCTCTTGTTCGATCTTGTCGTAATCCGCCCTCAATCGCGCTACGGGATCCTCGGGAAAGTATCGCTTGTCGCCGCCATTGGTTCGGTTTGATGTCCCAAAGGTAAAAGCGGCCATCTCGTAAAACTCTTTCTGCGTCCAACGATCAAACGGGTGGTTGTGGCATTGAGCGCAACCAATTCTCGTCCCCAAAAAGATCCGAACGGTATTGTTCATGATGTCCAACGGCATGGCGGGATCACGTTGCATGTATCCAGACGCAGGGTTGTCCCAAACGAATCCTTCCGCGCTTAACATTTCGTACGCCATTCGATTCCACTGTTTGTTCTCCGCTAGCGACTGCTTAATCCACTGTCGATAAGGCTCACCCCTTACATCATTATTCAAGGAGTCACGATAACGAAGTATGTCCACCCAGTAGTTAAAGAAGTGGCTCGCATAACCCTCGCTACTCAAAAGTTCGTCGATGAGTTTAGAACGCTTTTCTGGGTCGTTGGAAATCATGAACTTGTTGAGTTCACGCAAATTCGGTATCGAGCCACTCGCATCAAGATAGACACGTCTCGCAAACTGATAATCGTTTAACGGCGTATTCGGCGTAACCTTATGCTTTGCGTAGTTAGCGTTGACGAAAGCGTCTATCTTCTTCGCTGCGGACAAGGTCTCCACGAGTTTTGATGGATCGACCGGTTTTGGCTTGACTACAAACTTAGGTATCGGCGGCTCTGATTTTTTGTCCCCTTTGCTTTTCTCGTCCGGTTTGGCTGGAGTCAGCTCCTTGATCTTAGCTAAATCGTCCTGCATCTCCTCCGTGTTGCCCAGCCGTTTGTTCGATTTGTACCGTCCTTGGTATGCAGCAAGCATCTTGGGGTTGATTTCGATCGCTCTGTTAAAGTCAGCAAGAGCCTTTGCCTCATCCTTTTGCTCCAACATCGCATTGCCCCGCTCGCAATACACGTTGGCATCCTCGCCAGCTGCAATCGCTTGGTCCAAGGATTTCAAGGATTCCGTAGTCTTTCCGAGCACTTTATAGATTCTGCTACGGATATAGTGAGCCTGCGCATTCCGTGGATTCACACGAAGAGCAGCATCGAGATCCGCATTGGCTCGGGCGTAGTCCTTGTTGGATGCGAATACCGTCGCTCGGTCGCAAAGCGCTTCAGGGAGCGTGGGATTGATGGTAAGCGACTGTTCCAGATCTCGTTTGGAAGCAACAACATCTTTCTTTGCAAGATGAGCGACTGCGCGTCGTTCGAAGGCCAACGCATTCTTTGCGTCCAGCTCGATCGCTTTGTTTTGATCTGAAATCGATTGGTCGTAATTCTGCTTCAAAGCTTGTACATGCCCTCGCATGCTATACGCTTCTGAGTGCTTGGGATCGATTTGCAAGACCCGATTCAGACTTCTAATCGATCGATCATAATCGGCTCTCGCAATATAGGCTCGAGCGCGATTCAAATGGCAAATAACGTGATCCGATTTCTCCAAAGTCCCAAGATATGCACTATCGATCGCCTTCAGAAACATCCCTTGTTCGTATAACGCGCGGGATCGAAATGCAAACGCGTCGGCCCGCGACAGAATGGAATACTCATCGCGAGCCGCGAGAGCCAATCCCTTATCAAATTCCGCGACCGCGCCCGAGAAATCTCCCTTGCCTATTAGCACTCGCCCTCGCACCACATTTGCAGCCACTGCCTTTTCATTCACCGCCAAAATCTGGGTGCAAATTGCATTCGCTTGGTCCCAAGCATTATTTGCCAGCAACTGCTCCGCCTGAGCCTGCAACGACTCAATCTGGACCTGCTTTGGGTCCTTTTCTTTAACCGGAGCAGACTGTGGCTGCTGCATCGCTTTCCCTGGTAACGCGCATACAGATCCAGCTCCAAACACCAGGCAGCACAGTAGAAATTGAATATTCCCGGCGGAGTAACTATCCGAAATCATGTTGGCTCACGAATTTGACAGGGAAAAGAGTGGGATCGAACGAACCCGCTATTGTGACGAAACTAACCGGACATTTCCATCAGGCAACCACCTCAAAATCGATATGGATGTGGCAGGAAATGTGTATTGTGCGGAATCTACTACCTACTGATGCCGTAGGGACTGAACATCCGGGTTGTACTCAAGCAAAACCAAATTGGCTGCGATTTTTTGTCCCCCACGGAATACACGAAATACACGGTAAAAGTGTTCGATTTGATGCCCGGAATCGGTTAATTGGCGTGGCTTTACCTCTGTGTATTCCGCGTATTCCGTTGTAACTACTGCGATTTTGTTTTTTTGTTTAAGCAGCAAGGCTGCCGGTTCCGAGCAGTCAACGCACAATGCGCCCGTGTTCAATTTTTGGGTAGTGACCAAAGTTAACGAGCAACCCCAACTTGAGGCCGGTTGCCTTTAGGTAGTTGTGAACCTGAGCGCGGTGGCTATCGGTCAATTCCGAAACGGCCTTGATCTCGACGATGATACTTTCGAAGCAGATGAAATCCGGTGTGTAGGTTTGCTTTAGCCTTAGTCCCTTATAGGTAAGCGATTGGACCGATTGAGAAAGAATCGGAATCGATTGCAATTCGAATTCCAATTCAAGGCACTCCTGGTAGACGGCTTCTAGAAATCCGCATCCTTTCTCTTTATACACTTCAAAACAAGCACCAAGAATTCGATAGCTTTCCTGTTCGTAGATCAACATTTCGTGCACCTCGCATTGCCGAATCGAAACTTAATTGCGGCTTTGATAAATCGATTTTATCTAGCCTCGATTTAATCAACCACGGAAGACACGGAATACACGAAAAAGAGACAGCTGCTTCGGTTCAATATCCCGAGGAGTCTAGGCTTTTTCTGTTCTTAACTTCCGTGTGATCCGAGTATTCCGTCGTAACTACTGCGCTTTGATTTTGGCTTTAAGCCCCGAATTCTCTGACTCCATCGCGTCGTACCTCGCCGACGAATCAGAACTTAATTGCGGCTTTGATAAATCTATTTTATCCAGCCTCGCTTTAATCAACCACGGAAGACACGGAATACACGAAAAAGAGACAGCTGCTTCGATTCGGTTTCCCGCCGAAGTTAGGCTTTTCTGTTCTCAACTTCCGAGTATTCCGTGGTAACTACTGCGATTTGAATGGGGTTTTAGGCCCCGAATTCTCGATACCGCGATTTAATCTTAAATCTAAGCACCGAATTTGCCGAGACGACCTGCATTGGCCATCGCAAGCGTCATGAGATACTGGGCTTCAAAATGACCAAGGCCACCCGTGATGCACGTGGTTTCATTAAAGGTGGTATGCGGGTCCGGTCGGCAGCAATCCGATACCAGCAAGGTGGGCACTGGATGCCACGAATGACCCTTGAGATAGCTTGGTGTACTATGATCACCCGTGACGATCGTCACAGTTGGATTCAGTTTCGTGATCCTTGGAAGGATTGCGTCGAGCTCCTCAATGCGTTTTACTTTCTCAGCAAAGTTTCCATCTTCTCCTGTACTATCGGTGTACTTGAAGTGAATAAAGAAGAAATCGTATTTGTCCCATGCTTGCTCCAGTGTATCCATTTGTTCCGCAAGTGTATGAGCTGAGCCGACGATGTCCATGCCGACTAGCCTTGCCAGTCCTTTGTACATCGGATACACAGCTATTGCGGCCGCCTTGAGGCCATAGACCTCGTTGTAAGATGGCAACGATGGTTTGTTTGCGAATCCACGCATCGTGTGGAAGTTGGCTTTCGGGTGCTTGGCCAAAATTTTCTTTGCCTGACTCAAGAACTCTTTCGCCACTTGAGCCGTCCGTTCGCTCGATTTGTCCGTCGCGACCGGATCCAGCGGTGGGACGCCGGTCATCTGCGGATCGGTGTCAGCCACATTGCCGCCAAGCCCAGCTCCGCGAAACACCACAACAAAACGATGCTCCTTGACCGGTTCGACAAAAATTTCAATCCCTGGAATCTTCACTTGTCGGAGCGAGATCGCAAGTGGTGCACTCTCTTCGCTGCTGATCCGGCCAGCTCGCCTATCCGAAATATTCCCGTTGGCATCGAGGGTGCAAAAATTGCAGCGAATGGCTACGTCCCCGTCCTTGAGTTCGAAGCCGATTCCGGTCGCTTCCAATGCACCGCGGCCGATTTGATATTGAAGTGGGTTGTAACCAAACAACCCTAAGTGGCCAGGGCCGCTGCCTGGCGCAATCCCAGGCTTCACCGGTATGCTCGCCCCCTGTACCCCCAATTTTGCGAGCGCGCTTAGGTTTGGCGTCGATGCCGACTCGAGTTCGGTTTTTCCACCTGGAGTCATTGGCAATCCACCCAGTCCGTCAGCAACTAACATTACAATTTTGCTGCCATTGCTTAGCTGAAGTTCTCGGGTCAAAGTGTGCATGTCCATCCAATATCCTCCCAAATGGTATTAGGTCGATTCTCAAGTTTTGAATGGTTTATCAGATATGCAGCAGACCGCAAGATCTCGTTGCGTTCTGTCTACTTTGGATTGACTCGATTTGAATTGCGACTTCGGCCCAAGGTGATCATGGCTACGCCGAGAACAATGACGGCACCCGCTGCAAAAATGCGAGGACTGACCTGTTCCCCCAGGAAAAACCAACCCAAAAAGACAGCGACGATTGGGTTGACGTACGAATAGGTCGCAACCAATGATGGCGACGCATGCTTCATCAGCCAAATGAATGTCGTATAAGTCACCAACGATCCCATTAACATCAGATAGACCCATGCTAAAGCGGAATCTGTCGATACTTGCCTTAAATTAAGATGAGAAAACTCACCCAAAACAACGCCAACCAACAATAGCCAAAGTCCCCCAAGAATCATCTGAACTGCCGCACCGGAAAATGGATCAGCTGGATTCTTTACATAACGAGTGGCTAGCGAACCAATACACCATGAAAGGCAGGCTATCACCAACGCCAAAACTCGAAAAACATTGAGACGCGATGCATCCGTTGCGGAGAGCGATGGCGCGATCAAGACAAATAGCCCTGCGAAGCCGAGACACAAACCAAGAATCGTAAGGCCATTGGGTTTGCCGCCCCTCGTTGTGTCCCGAAATACAATCAGCACAATCCAGTCGGCAATGACTACGAAAAGCGGATTGAGAGCGACAATCAAGGTGGTCATTCCCGAAGGCACTTCTTTTTGCGCCCACGAAACAAGTCCATTCCCGCCAAGCAGAAGCAATGCGCCAATAAACAAATTGTCCCACATTTGCCTCCGTGTGATTCGAAAGCGTCGAAGGGCGACCAAAATTGACAATAAAACAATCCCAGCAGTGACAAACCTCGCGCCTGCCATCAGAAAGGGCGGCATGGTTCGAACAGCAACCCCTATTGCTAGATACGTCGATCCCCAAACGAGATAGACCGTCGCCAATCCAACTGCGATCAACCAAAAAGGTGGCTTAGGTCCGTCGTGCATTTCGCGATCTTTAGGTAGGTTTTTACTGATGCAGGGTAGACGATTGTCCCAATCGGTTACGAGCAACAGAGTAAAACGATTGTCTCAATCGTTCAAAAGCAATTGGGACAATTGCTTTACTCTATAAACCGCAATTAGCCGACAGGCTGGGAGCGAATAATGTTCGGGGCGGGATTCCCTGTCTCTGAAAAGCAACAAAAGCGATTAAGACAATCGCTCTACTCTGCTTCGCCGACTAACGACGAAGCGTTCGCCCCATGCATTCCAAAAGAAACTCAATCACTTCGATGTGACGAGTGGCCTCTGCCAAATCCTTGCCCCATGTGTATAGCCCGTGTCGACGGATCAAATAGCCCCAAAATTTTTCCTCGGGATGTTCATCCAGATAGCGAACCACCTGAGCCTGAAGCGCTGGAATGTCCTGTGTGTTGTCAAAGATAGGGAGCCAGCAAGACGACTCATGGGTCGTGATTCCATCCAACCCCTTCAACATCTCGAAGCCATCAATTCTCAGACCACCCAACTGAAAGAAATGTTGTGAAAGTGTGGTTGCCCAAACACTGTGGGTGTGAAGAACGGCACCGGCACCGCATCGCGAAGCTGCGGTACAGTGCAACAGAGTTTCCGCACTGCTCTTGGGTTGGTCGGGCGTTGTTACCTTGCCTTGTTCATCGACAATCACAAAATCATTTGGGCCAAGGTGACCTTTGTCTTTGCCACTGGCCGTAATCAGCAACTTGGTGGGATCAGAATCGATGACGACGCTATAGTTGCTCGATGTGCCGAGCGACCAGCCGCGATTCCAAAGCTGATGTCCAACCCGACGTAGGCCATTGATTTGTTCTGCATAGGGTTGCAGATGGGGGGCGAAATCTTCGATTGCTTCGGACACAGCGGGGGAGATTAAATTGAAAGGGGTAGCGGAGAAAAATAGGACCGGCAGGATTCGAACCTGCAACCAAGGGATTATGCGTACCAACTACGGCTTTCGCCGCCTCTTTCGAGTTTGGGGTCTGGACCATACCTTCACTTTACGTGTTTGCCGTCTGGTCTCTACACCTTCCTTTATCGAAACGCCCGAAAGCAAAACTCCGACAAAGGCTTGGCTCGGGATTAACATGCCGTGCGTAACCAAGGTTTGGAGCACACTGCGAAGCCTTCCCCGAATTTGACAAATTCTACATGCGATCTGTCGACTAGCGGTAGCTAACCCACAAAACACGTGCAACCCAAATGAATTGGCCATAGCTACGCGGCGTTTCCGCTCGCGAGTCGCCTTAGGCCTTTTCGCTCAAGTCCCCTGCTCTAACCATTGAGCTACGGTCCCAGCAAGACGCGTAGTTTAGCCCATTTCCAATCGGTCGACAAACCGCAATTGAATCGCTTTGGTCGATTCGTTGCACCGCCCGCCGCTGGGTCTGGATGAAAGCTGGCCTGTGGGCTATGTTGCTTTCCTTTGAAACCCTCACCTTTTCAGTTATTTTCAAGCGATGCGAGTTCTTTCCCTCATTAGATCTAGGTTTTCGCCCGTCCTTGCGACTTGGCTCACCGAACCGAACGCTCTCAACGCTGCATTGGAACGCATCGTCCCCTCGAGGGAATCCAACTTGGCTGACTACCAAGCCAACGTGGCCATGCCGCTTCAAAAGAAACTTGGAAAGCCACCCTTGGCCATCGCCGAGGAGATTGTCTCTAAAGTGGACCTTTCGGACATCTGCGAGTCGGTCACGATTGCCGGCCAAGGATACGTGAACTTAAGGTTGTCACCCACCTGGCTCGCCAACTGCCTCATGCAAGCCCACGCCGATCCAGATCGCCTAGCCGTTGCCCCGGTTGCTACCGCGAAAACCTACGTCATCGACTATTCCTCCCCAAACGTCGCCAAACCGATGCACGTTGGGCACATTCGCTCCACCGTCATCGGCGACTCAATCACCAAGATACTACGGTTCCTGGGCCATAAAGCCATCTCCGATAATCACCTCGGAGACTGGGGCACACAGTTTGGAATGATCATCTACGGCTACAAAAATTTCCGAGACGATGTCGCTTTCGCTCAAGCTCCTGTCGCGGAACTCAGCCGCCTCTATCGCGTCGTGCAACGAATCATCGGCTTTCAAGACGCCGTCGCCAACATCCCCAAACTCGAACTGGCATTTGAAAAAGCTCAGCAAAAATTGGCCGAGTCGAAGGCAAAGTCGGCTGCTGCGCCACAAGATAAAAAGCTCGTCAAAGAAATCGCTACCTCTGCCCGACAACTGGAGGAAGCAAACGACGAACTCGAGAAGGCAAAAGCAAGCGTAGAGGAATCCTCGCAAGACTCGGATTTCATGGTCCGTTCAAAACAGCATCCCGATCTCGGTCAACGTGTCCTCAAAGAGACCGCAAAGCTGCATTCTGGCGACGCTGAGAATCTGAATCTATGGGAAGCGTTCGTTCCGAATTGCAAGGACGAAATCCATAGCGTCTACACGCGCTTGAACATTCAGTTCGATCATGAGTTCGGTGAAAGCTATTACCATGACATGCTGCCGGCAATCGTCGAGGACTTGCTGGCTCGTTCGTTAGCGGTCCAAAGCGGCGGCGCGATTTGCGTCTTCCTCGATGGCTACGAAGCGCCCATGATCGTCCAAAAGCAAGACGGCGCATACCTGTACTCCACAACGGACATTGCCACGGCGGTATTCCGTGAGCGTGAATTCGCACCGGATGCCTCGCTCTACGTCGTCGATCATCGGCAGAGTGAGCATTTCCAAAAACTCTTCGATGTCCTGCGAAAGATTGGCCTCATCCATACCGAACTCAAGCACGTCGAGTTTGGAACTGTACTCGGTGAGGATGGCAAACCATTCAAGACGAGATCGGGGACCGTCGTTGGTCTCAGTTCCATGCTAGACGAAGCGGTCAGCGGAGCCTGGGATGTCGTTTGCGATCCGGAGCGACTTCAAAAGTCGGACTATGTCTTCACCGAGGCCGAAAAGCGACACATTGCCGAAACCGTTGGGCTGGGTGCAATCAAATACGCTGACTTGAGCCACAACCGAACCAGCAACTACGTCTTCGACATGAAGAAAATGGTCCAGCTGCAAGGGAACACGGCCGCCTACATTCAGTATATGTACGCACGAACACGAAGCATTCTAAGAAATGCAGAATCCGAGGGGATCGAAACAGACAAGTGGAATTCGGCACCACTCGTTCTATCCGAGACTCTTGAACTCTCGCTCGGACTGCAACTCCTCCGATTCGAAGACATGCTCAACCAGTCGATGGTAGAGTACCTGCCCAATGTGGTTACAGAGTACCTGTATGAAACAGCTAAGTTGTTCGCAAGCTTCTACGTTCAACACAAGGTCCTCACACCGGATGCGATGGACACCACGATGTCTCGCTTGCGTTTGACGGACCTAACTGGCCTCACGCTTAGAAAAGGCTTGGAACTTTTGGGAATCGGCGTTGTCGAACGCATGTAATACCGGGGCAACGCATGGCTAACCAAAATGAATCCATTCCACCGATGAAATTCTATGGGCCAACGGACCGATTTGGGTTTGGCCAGCTTGCAGAGATTTGGCGAACGAGAGAGCTGCTCTACGGATTCTTTCTTCGAGATCTTTTGATCCGTTATCGGCAAGTGGTCGTCGGAGTCCTTTGGGTGTTGCTGCAGCCACTCATGGGTATGCTCATATTCATGGGGCTCTTCTTCGTGCTCGGGACCAAGGCAGGCAGCTCCACCGTGCCCTTTGCACCAATCATTTTGACTGGAATGCTTTGTTGGCAATTGGTAGCCAGTAGCTTTCGCGATGCGACCGGCTCGCTCGTCAATTACCGCCATGTTGTGACCAAGATCTACTTCCCACGCCTGCTGCTACCGTTGGCCAGTTTGATGTGCGCGGTTTTTGATTTCGCCATTGGATCGATCCTGCTTTTTCCGGTTTGTGCTTACACTGGGACAAGTATCATTTGGACGACGGCTTGGCTTGCATTACCGATCGCGTTATGGCTTGTGCTGTTCTGTGCAGGCTGCATCGCATGGCTCTCAGCTTTGAATGCTCACTATCGCGACGTAGGATATGCTCTGCCCTTTGTGCTGCAATTGGGAATGTTTGTTTCGCCGGTTGTTTACGATGTGGAACGATTGCGGAGCATGCTGACCGATCGGTGGGTATGCTTGTATGAGGCGAATCCGATTGCAGCTTGCATTGGATTGATACGCTGGTCGTTGTTCGGGACTCAGTTGCCAAGTGCACTCGGCCTAGCCACGGCTGCGATTGTCACCGTCGCCATTTGTCTTAGCGGGTTAGCTTGGTTTCAACATGCCGACCAGCAACTAGCCGATCGAATCTAACCATGAGCATCGAACCATGAGCATCGAATCGATCCAACTAGACAAGGTCAGCAAGCGCTTTCGGCTTGGTGCAAACAACGAGTATGGCCGCCTCACCGAGGCTATCGCATCAGGGATAAAAAACCTCTTTCGCAAATCGGCGGACACCGGGGCCACGCGTGCAAAGGATTCGTTCGCGGACCGGATCGAGTCGGGCTGGTTTTGGGCTTTGCGTGACATCGAGCTGTCCATCCATTCGGGGCAAATCGTTGGAATCGTGGGGAGAAACGGAGCTGGCAAAAGCACTCTTTTGAAGATCCTTGCTCGCATCGTAACACCCACGCACGGACGAGTCGGAGTCCGAGGTCGTGTTGGGTCACTGTTGGAGGTAGGGACAGGCTTTCATCCCGAGTTGACCGGCCGCGAGAACGTTTTTTTGAACGGTGCGATCCTTGGTATGCCTCGTTCGGAAATACGAAAGCGATTTGACGAGATCGTGGGCTTTGCAGAAATCGAATCATTCTTAGAGACACCGGTCAAGCGATATTCAAGCGGCATGGCAGTGCGACTGGCGTTTGCGGTAGCCGCCCACTTGGAACCCGACGTGTTGATCATTGATGAGGTGCTCAGTGTGGGCGACCAAGCGTTTCAGAGAAAGTGTTTAGGCAAAGCAAGTCAGTTAGGAGCGCAGGGGCGAACCGTCTTGGTCGTGTCGCACAATCTTGCGGCGGTGGCCAATCTCTGTCAGCGAGCTGTTTTGCTCCAGGACGGACGGCTTGTTGCCGACGACGTGCCCGAGAAGATCATCGACCAATATTTATCGGAGATGCGAGCCGGTGACGGGCAACGTATTTGGGCTGACGATGAGTCGGCCCCTAGCTCTAATGAAGTTCGATTGCGGTCGGTTTCCGTTTCCGGCAATCGTTCCGATGCGCCAGCCTGCGAAGTGGACATAGATCAAGAGATCGTGATCGCGGTCGAATACAAGGTGCTAGTGTCGGACACACGATGCAGTGTTCTGATTCAGGTAAAGGACGAGACAGGTGCATTTGTTTTTTGGTCAGCTAACGCACCATCGATGAATCTTGAGCCGGACCCATGGTTTAGCAGGCCTCATCCGGTCGGAACGTACCGTAGCGAATGCCGAATACCAGCCAATTTCCTAAACGACACCCGGTACTTCGTGAGCGTCATTATTGGGCCAGAGGTTGGAGTTGTAGCGGTTCGTCAGGATTCCGCGATATCGTTTTTGGTACATGACACGGGAGCTATGCGACGTGAGTATACCGGCTCTTGGCTTGGCCCAGTGGTTCGACCAAAGCTATCCTGGAATACAAAACTCGTTTGACGACAAGCCAATAGCGCACGAAAATCGATGCGGACCAATGGTCAAAAAGACCCCGCACGTGAGCTTAAAGAATCCATCACTTTCCGAAACGAACCGTAATCGACACTCCTTAACGCATCAACACACTGTTTTTGTGCGCGGTCAGGCCTTCTTTTTCAGCCAAAAGTGCTACGTCTGCGGCTATTTCCCTCAACGCACTTTGGTCGAATTCGATGACGCTGTTTGAGCGAAGAAAATGATTTGACGAAAGCCCAGAAGCCCAACGGGCTGTTCCTCCCGTTGGCAATACGTGCGATGGGCCTGCCGCGTAGTCTCCCAAGGCAACCGGGGAGAAATGTCCAAGAAAGACCGCCCCACTGTTCCTGATCTTTGCTAACAGGCGTCGTGGATCGTCCACCGCGATCTGAAGATGCTCCGGTGCGATGAGGCTCGTCACCTCGCAGGCTTGCTCCTCGTCGCGGCAAAGTATCATTGCTCCAAATGCATTTAACGAGGAGAGTGTGAGTTCTGCCCGCTCCAAATCTGTAAGCTGCTTGTAAATCGACTGTTCAATTCGATTCAACATGCTCGCGTTCCAGCTCACAAGTATACTGGCTCCAGGAGAATGCTCCGCCTGTGCAAGAATATCCGATGCCGCAAAGTCGGGATTCGTTGTTTCATCGGCCAACACGACGACTTCACTCGGACCCGCTATCGAATCGATGTCGACATCTCCATAAACAAATCGTTTTGCCAGTGCGACAAATAAATTGCCCGGACCGACTATCTTGTCCACGGCCGGTATCTCCGGGATCCCATATGCCAAGGCCGCGACCGCTTGAGCCCCCCCAACCGCGTAAATCTCTTGTATACCAAGTTCATGGCAAACTGCGAGCACGTCTGGATTGTACGCACCAAGCGAAGTAGGTGGAGCCACAACGACGATCTGCTCAACACCCGCACAGATGGCAGGAATCGCGGTCATCAACACCGTGGATGGATAAGCGGCAGCACCGCCTGGTACACAAATGCCAACTCGCCGCAGAGGTGTATATCGCTGTTCTAACACAACACCTTGGCTGGGATGGGTGGTAACACTCTTGTGCAAAATTGCTGACTGGAATCCGGAAATGTTACTGCTTATTCGGCGGATTGAATTCAAAAATTCCGGTGAAGCGTTTGCATGCGCCTGCCGCAGCATTTCAATTGGGACACGCAATGTCTCGACCGATGTGCTCGGGTTGTCGAGGGCTCGTGCATAATGCAGGACTGCTTCCGTACCTCGGGTTTTCACATCATTGCAAATACGTTCAACAACCTGTTGAGGCGTAAGAGGTTCACCGAAGACCGTTTCAGTTAACTGGCGACCGCGATCCGAAACTACGGAACCATCTGGACTTAGCTTCTTTCGCAGTTTAGCAATGTCAGCAGCAAAAGTACTTTGACTGGCATCGAGCCGCTCGATGCGAAGTGAGTTTTTTGTCATTAAATGCGAGATTAACCGAGGGTGGCTAGCTGTGTTTCTGTGAAGTTCACATTGGACGCTACCGACTGAATATCGTCGTGGTCCTCAAGCAGCTCTAATAACTTCATCACATCAACCGCGGTTTCCGAGTCCACCTCAACAGTATTGCTTGGAACGCGTCTGACTTCTTTGAGTTCGATGGTGATACTCTGAGCTTCGATGGCGTCGACGACTGCGGTATAGACATCGGCAGTGCATGCGATTTCGAAGTGTTCGTCAACATCGGTGACATCATCGGCGCCATTTTCAAGAGCCAACTCCATAAGCTTTTCGAGATCGACGGACGTCTGCTTAACCACGATTACTCCTTTTCGCTCGAAAAGGTACGCAACACAATTTGTGGATCCAAGTCTTCCACCATGCTTTTCGAAGAGTTTTCGGACCTCCGGCGCAGTGCGATTGCGATTGTCGGTCATTATGTCACAAAGAACAGCGACACCGCCGGGGCCATAGCCTTCGTAGAGTATCTCCTCGACGTCCCCACCCTCGATTTCACCGATCCCTTTTTTGATCGCTCGCTCGATGTTTTCTCGTGGCAGTGAAACTGCTTTGGCGTCTTGGATGGCTGTCCGGAGCCTTACATTTCCGCTTGGATCACCGCCGCCCAGTTTGGCGGCTACGATAATTGCCTTTGAGAGTTTACTCCACAGCTTACTTCGCTTGCTATCCACCAAAGCTTTACGATGCTTGATGTTGGAATACTGTGAGTGACCGGCCATTTTATGCTCCTATTGAGGAGGGTGAGGTATCTATTGGAATCAATATGGGGACCAGATCCCATTGGCAATGACCCATTAATCGGGGGCCCTTATCGAGGTTTTTTCTTTGCTGGATTCGAATTGCTTGTGCTTTTTGTAACCGTCTTTGCAGGCTCGGGTTTCTTTGCGGTCGCTTTCTTGGTGGGTGCGTTTGAAGGAGCCTTCGCAGTAGTTATCTTTTTTTTGTCGCTAGGCTTTGGAGCTGCTTTTTTCGGGGGCTCAGTTTTCGGGGGCTCAGTCTTCTTTGTAGAAGGCTTTTCGACTGCGGGTTTGCCGACCGATTTCGCTTCAGGTTTTTTGACTTCGACTTTCTTCGGTTCGGTTTTTTTTGTATCCGATTTCTTTGCCTCGGCGGCTGCGGGTTCAGCTTTCTTTATTTCGCTGGCTTTGGGTGGTGCCGTAACAGCCGGCGCAGCTTTTGATTTCACGGTGGGAGCAACTTCTTTTTCCGACTTCTTCGGCGACGGTGGTTCCATAGCAGGCTTAGATTTCGCTGGTGCTGCGGTTGCACTCGCTTGAGATGGCTCTACAACCGTGGCCTTAGCTTCTTTCTTTGGAGCTGGTTTTTCAGCTACTTTGGCTTTCGGTGAAACGCCGAGCTCTTTGAAGACCGCGATAACGGCGGCATTCTTGGGACTCTGTTGGAACTCAACTGCAAATTGATGCAACAAAGCTCCAAACTCGAAGCCCTTATTCTTTGGGATGGCTCGTTCAACGCCAGGCAAACTCTTTTTCTCTGCCTCAGCCTGAGTCAGGATTTCGCATTGAACCAAGACTTCAAGCGTTAACGTGTCTGCTGGAATTGCATGTCCACCCAAAGCGTTTTGTGAAACATAGTTGAGAACGAATGGAGTGATCCCTTTCCATGCAGCAATCTCCTCAGTGGCTTTGCTGAGGTTTGCTTTCTTCATGTCATCGATATCGTATTGGTATCGAGCTTCGAAAAGAGATTGGAGGGATCTTTTGATTCGGTGGCCTGCCTGAGTCGCGTTCGGTAAGCTGCTGAGCGCTTCTCCTAACTCGATTACTGTCGTCACTCGAACTTCGTTCCAGTCAAAGTACGCTTGTTGAAGTTTTGCGAATGCCTCGTCCGCTTGTTCCGATTTTGCATCTTCTAAACAGCAAGCGTAGATTAGGTGTTCCAAAACGGTTCGCTCGCCAGGTTCCGCCAATGCCTTTATATGCTTTTTTAAGGCTTTATGCAGTTGCTCGTATTTCGCGGCTCGATTGCTCATGTTGTCGATTATGTTGTCTTATGTTGC
>JANMNR010000416.1:0-4222 GCA_031368325.1 Pirellula sp. | reverse complement strand
GCAGCGAGACTGTTGACCAATGCGACGTTGCCGGTTTGGTTTCGTGACCCGAAGAACGTTCAGGATGCAGCCAAAAAGGCAGCAGCGCATTGCCAAAAGCGTGGCGTCGATATCGCGCAACTTGCTTTGCAATTTTCTTGTGCCAACCAGGACATGGCGACCACGATCGCCGGAAGCGCCAACCCAAACAATATTCGCAAGTGGGTTCAGTGGCTTGAGTCGCCAGTCGACGCCGAATTGATGTCCGAGGTGATCGCCATACTTGAGCCTGTGAAGAACGTTGGCCACCGCGAAGGCCTACCAGAGAACAACTGAAAGCCCCTGCGATGAAAGCACTACAACTTGAGAAGCAAGAGTCCTGGCGCATCATTGACATTCCAGAGCCTCCGCCACCTGCCGCGGGAGAAGTCTTGGTTCGTGTCCATCGCGTTGGCGTGTGCGGTACGGACCTAGGTGGCTACCTAGGCAAATTTCCATTCTTTTCCTACCCAAGAATTCCTGGTCACGAGTTGGGGGTTGAGGTACTTGCGATTGGCGAGGGTGTAACGAACGTGAAGCCAGGCGACCGGTGCTCGGTCGAACCCTACCTAAACTGCCAGCAATGCTACTCATGTCGAAGAGGTTTTACGAACTGCTGCGAGAACCACAAGACCTTGGGTGTCATGTGCGATGGCGGGTTGACGGAACGCATCATTCTACCTGCCCGCAAACTTCATAAGGCAGGTGGCTTGTCGATGGAACAGGCAGCATTGGTTGAGACCTTGGCTATCGGTTGCCATGCAGTCGATCGAAGCGGCAGCAAGTCGGGTGAGAATGTCCTGGTAATCGGCGCAGGCCCGATCGGTTTGTCGGCGCTCGAGTTCGTGAAGCTTTCAGGAGCTCGCCCGATCGTGGCGGACATCAGCGAAAACCGCTTGGCCTTTGTTCGAAATACCATGGGCGTTCCGGACACCTTGCAGATCAAAAATGACGAGAGTGACATTGCAAATCTAGAATCGATGACACAGGGACAACGAGCCGATGTGGTTATCGATGCGACAGGCAATAACAAGTCGATGGTCCGGGCATTTGAGTTCGCGGCATTTGCGGGCCGTGTCGTGTACGTCGGTATAACGCAACAGAACGTTGAGTTTGCTCATGCTCCGTTTTTCCATCGACGCGAGATCACTTTGATGGCCAGCCGCAATGCATTATCTCGCGACTTCACACGCATCATTAGCCTCATTGAGGCGGGACAGATCGATACGAATCCTTGGATAACGCACCACGCCAATTTCGCAGATGTACCACGAGAGTTTCCAAACTGGCTGAATCCGAACGCGGGGGTCATGAAGGCCGTCATCCATATCGATTAGCCGCGTCACAAGCTGCCAGCGGCTGCCAACCTGTGCTTATCATGATCGAACAGGCAAACAGCCTGTGTTACGACACCCAAATCGAATATGAATCACTCCGAAAACCTGTCCGCTCATCGGCTGTTGGACGCCAATCTAAATCGCGCTTTCGAAGCATTGCGCACGTTGGAAGATATCGCACGCTTTCAAGATCAATCGGCATTCCAATCGCAATACAAGACGCTTAGGCACCAGCTACGAGCTGCTACCCAAGACTGGAGTCACGAAGAGCTCTATGCCAGTCGCAATTCAAGCGGAGATGTGGGCCGTGAAATCAAGACAGCCGCCGAGTCGTCGCGCGACGGAGGATTGTCGAACATCGCAGAAGCGGCGTCGCAGCGAATCCAACAATCACTTCGATGCCTCGAGGAAGCGTCGAAGTTCGTCTACCCCAGTTCCGCAGCCGCAATCGAATCGGTTCGCTATCAAGTCTATGACCTCAATGCACAAATGCTGCTTTCGCAGAAGCGGGATCTATTGTTTTTGAGGCAAACAAAACTGTACGTGTTAGCCGACTGTCAATGTCCCCTCGAACAGTTTGTGCAACGCGTGAACGATCTCAGTCAGTCTGGCGTCGATTTGATCCAAATTCGGGATAAACAACTAGATGCACGGGAGCTTATTCGTTACACGCGATCTGCGATCGAGGCCGTCGATGCAAAACAGACTCGAATCATCGTCAACGATAGAGCGGATGTCGTGCAGTGCACCTCGGCGTTTGGGCTGCATGTCGGACAAACGGATTTAAGTGTGGCACAGTCCAGATCGATCGTAGCGCCAAAATGTGTCGTCGGGCTTTCGACGCACGACATGGCTCAGGTGAAACAGGCTATCGCTGTTGGGGCAGACTGTATTGGCTGCGGTCCGACCTTCGCTTCCAACACGAAGGAGTTTTCGACGTTTGCAGGGCTCCCCTTTCTAAGCGAGGTATCAGCATTTTTGCGGGATACGGGTTCGACTATGCCAGCCTTCGCAATCGGCGGAATTGATTTGTCGAATCTGAGGAGTCTACTTGAAACGGGAATCACGCGAGTTGCCGTTAGCAAAGCGATCTGGGGAGCTGAGCAGCCAGGAGTTGCGGCAGAGGCCTTTCGGCAAATTCTAGATAACTGAACCGCACCTTGCGCAAGATCATCGAAGTAAAAGTGAAGCCGAATTCAACTCAGTCGAAAATCGAGACCGGCATCGATGGTAATTTGATCGCTTTTGTAAGGGCGCAGCCGATTGACGGAAAGGCCAACACTGAGCTGGTGTCATTGATTGCAAGCCATTACGGAATACAGAAGCGGCAGGTTTCGATCAAAACTGGAGCGACAGGAAAAATGAAACGCATTGAATTGGATATCGAATGAACACATTTTCTATTAACCATGAGCTTCAAAGTTGGCTCGACTCGATGCCCAGCACGTTGCCGTTGTGCGCGGTGTCGTTGGCATCGTCGCCGGAGGGAATGCGATTGCAGAAGATGATCGCGGACTCAGGATTGCCATCCGAGTCCTTGGTCACGGCGATGCTTTGGCTCCGTGTCGGAATCATCGAACCAGCTCATGAGATCGTGCAAAACGGCTCGACACCGCTTGCAAGTTATCTGCACGGAGTGGTGCATCGATTGGAAGCGGACTACTGGAATTCGAAGTATTGGTTTAGGCAAGTAAATGACAAGCGATTGTTGCAGTCGCTTTCGAAAGCCATTGTTGATAATGTCGAAGAGGAGGGGCTTTCAGAAATTGCAATGAGTCTGAATGTGATTCGGGACAGTACATTTTCGCCGGCAGAGTTTGTTTCAGCGCACGAACACTTGAGCAAACCAACGAATCGCGAGTCCGCGCACGCGGAAGCGGCAGAACGCATCGCCTGGATAGAGTGGGAAAGTCTCTGGCCGCTCGTTAAACCGTTGTAGAACAGTTGTCCCAACTGTTCAGCCGCTTTTAGCGATCAGCGATTCAGAAACGATTGAGGACAACCGTTTCTGAAAAGCGGCAGGATCACTCCCTCACTCTCGGCTTTGGGGCCGAGAGTGGTTAAACGTGAAATCGAAATCGCTATTACTCTTTGCCCGCGGTTATGCCGGTCCAGTCGTCGGTTCGGAATGGGGTCAGTGGCAAGCCGTTGTCTGCAAACATGTTGCATATCGGGTTCTGTGCCCATGCATATCGTACCGACACGGGATCGGCAACGTTGGCCGACGAGACTTGTATTCGACCGTCTTCCAAGATCTTGGCCTCTGCATTATGGAATTTCTTATCCGCTCCAGCGATGGTGAAACCGATAGGCTCTTTCACGTCGAATGGTCGCCATGCTTTTCCGCGGTTCGCAAACTTCAAGACAATACCGCTGCCGACCTTTTCCATCGATTCGTAGCGTGGGCTTTCATAATCGATTGGGATGTTGTACTGCTTGGCCATTGCCCAACGAGCTAGGCGCATTCCAACATCGACCTTGTTCTTTGGGTGGATGTCTTTGCCCTCGCCAATGTCGACGATGACAGCTTGCCCACTATTGGCAAGTTTGTCCATGGACATCGTTTGAGCTTCTCGAAGCTCGGCCCAGTCGCTATCGCCTGGCTCTTTTTTCTCCGCTTGATAGTCGGCTAATTGCACCCAGTAAAAGGGGAAATCTCCTTGGCCCCATTCATTGCGCCAGTTGGTGATCATTTCGGGAAAGAGATCGCGATATTGGTAAGCACGGCCTGCGTTGGATTCCCCTTGATACCAGATCGCCCCTTTGATGCCGTAACCCAAGTGCGATTTGAGGACACCGTTGTAGATGTTGCCTGGACGTGCATTGCCTCGCATTTGGCCTTGGAGTCCAGTTAGTTCCTTGTTCTC
>JANMNR010000403.1:0-2493 GCA_031368325.1 Pirellula sp. | reverse complement strand
TCCCAATTCCCAATGCCATACACACTCACCAAGCTTACGTCGCTCAAGTCAGCATCGGATTTCCGTATGCATACAGGACGTCTTGGAATTGATCTGCCAATAGACGATCCTCTCATCCTAGGCCAAGACTCGCCTATCCTGTCGCCTGTTTCATGGGGCTCTAGGACGATTGGCAATCGCATTGCAATCCAACCGATGGAAGGTTGGGATGCGACTTACTCCGGTGGCGCTTCGGAAGCGACCATGCGACGCTGGGGACGATTCGGCGAAAGTGGCGCTAAGTTGATTTGGGGTGGGGAAGCAATGGCAGTTCGACCTGACGGTCGTGCCAACCCAAATCAATTGTTACTGCTTAAAGAAAACCAAGCAGACATCGAGAAACTCCGGGGCAAACTTATCGAGAGCCATCGAGAACAGTACGGCAAGGCCGACGATTTGGTCATCGGATTTCAACTAACACATTCGGGCCGCTTTTGTCGGCCTAACGACAAGAAGCGTTGGGAGCCGCGGGTTGCGTATCGCCATCCGGTTTTAGACAAGAAGTTTTCGGTCGATAGCGATGACATGGTATGGACGGACACTCAACTGGACGAGCTGATTGGTGACTATGCCAAAGCGGCGGTGATCGCACAACAGGTCGGTGCTGATTTTGTGGACATCAAGTGTTGTCACGGGTATCTTCTACATGAGTTTTTAGGTGCAAAAACGCGGTCGGGACTTTACGGAGGGGCCCTTGAGAACAGATCGCGATTGCTGTTTTCTATTGTCAAAGCGGTTCAACAATCGGCGCCTGGGTTAGGTATCGGCGTTCGCATCAGCGTATTTGATTCCGTACCCTTCCTACCCGACCCATCGACGGCCGAAGCTGGAAAGCAGGGCCAGGGAATGCCTACCGACTATTCGAAGCTGATCCCATACAAATGGGGATTCGGAATCGATGAGAAGGATCCGTTAAAGCATGACTTAACCGAAGTGTTCCTTCTCATTGAATCACTTGCTTCGCTTGGAGTGACATTGCTCAATCTGTCGGCGGGCAGTCCATATTACACACCGCACATCCTTCGTCCTGCAGCCTATCCGCCTTCGGATGGCTACCAGCCTCACGAAGACCCCTTGATTTCGGTGGCGCGACAGTTAAACGTAGCAGGCCAGCTGAAATCTCGGTTTCCGAATACATTAATGGTCGGCTCAGGTTACTCCTATTTGCAAGAGTTTCTGCCTGGTGTCGGCCAACATCAAGTGCGAACAGGCAAGATTGATTTCATCGGCTTGGGACGAATGGTTTTGTCTTATCCTAAGCAGTTGATGGATGCCATTCATCACGGCAAGAGTGAACGGAAGCTGGTTTGCCGAACTTTTTCGGATTGCACCACAGCCCCAAGGAATGGTCTTGCTTCCGGTTGCTACCCCCTCGATGAATACTATAAGCGTACTCCCGAAGCGGCTTTGCTCAAAGAGATCAAAGCCAATCTATGATTAGTCAGCTGAAAAATCGCCGTCGAATCCCATCTCGGTGACATCGCTAATTCTGCCAGCCAAGACGCCGTATTGATTGAACATGAAGAAGCAGAGAAACGGCATCGCGAGCCCCAAGACAAAGTCGCCGACAGGTGGTGCCGTCCCAGTTAAGACCATCAACAGAAAGAAGGCGGCAAACGCCATTCCAGTTTGCATGTACATTGCTCCCCAGGCTTCCGCTCGGCTCTTAATCGATTGAAAGACGGCTTTGGAATAGGGTTGGAAGATCGAACTCGTATCAATCATGCAGAGGAGCAAGATGGGTGTGATGGCCCAAATCCCAAGCATGATAAAGGCAAATGAAACCATGGGGTGAGCATTCATGGAACGGAAAACTGCACCGAGCATTCCGCCTGGGATACTGGCTGCTATGACTGCGGCTAGGACCATAACGCATTCTCCAATGGATTCTGACATCTTCATGAACGGCCATTCCGCAACTCGAGTTGCTCGGTTTGCGGCCATTGTCAGGATTGCGATTCCGCACATGCAGATGGCACCAAAAATAGGTACACCAAACACACACAAGATCACCAACTGAACGATGAGCAATTGGGCTCCCTCAAGATTGACCCAAGTCCCCAATGCAGCCATTGAAAACAGCCAGAAGCCGGAGACAAATCCAAGTCCGACAGCAGCGGTAATAACCAGGGGGTCCTTGAGAAAACCGAACAAGAAGCCTACCCAACGTTTGGTGTCGAACGATCCACTTATATCTTGATATTCTTCGCGTTCGGATTCCAATGTCTGCTCGGCCCGATCAAGTATCTCCTTGGTCTTCTCGCTTGAACTGTTCGTGCCGTGGACACTGAGTGAATCGATCGGGGCAAAGGTGACCTTCGCGACATCAGCATCGATTTTAACGTCCGCTTTTTTCTTCTTTACCTTTGCCACGCCGCTCTCTCATTCAACTGCCAAAACCAAAAACTGAACCTCCGAAACTCCGTCCAACCAGCACCGCATCAATGCTTCAGG
>JANMNR010000377.1:0-5097 GCA_031368325.1 Pirellula sp. | reverse complement strand
TAAGGCCATTAGTCCTGTCGTCGAGGTCACATATCTAAAATTTGCATCGCCATCGTTTTTGTAAAGCGCAAACGCTTGGCTCTCGTAGTTGCACACCATGATGTCTGGGTTTAAGTCCCCATCGAAATCCAGAGTGCACAGTCCCATACTTCCTTGCGGGGTACCCATGTCATCGACGGCTGTTCCGCTTGCCATTCCAATCTCGTTAAAGCGCCCACCACCTATGTTGAGATAGAAAAAGTTATTCGTTGTGTCGTTCGCAACATAGATGTCCACCTTGGAGTCTTGCGTAAGATCCGCAATCATTACTCCCAAACCCTTTCCCTCGGGAACAAGTCCAATTGCTTGGGATTGCGGAGTGAATCTTCCATCCCCATCATTGACGTAAACTACGTCCGAAATTCCGGTGAAATTCCCCGGAGCGCAAACATCTCGGACACCAAGAGACTGGCACGGAGGATGATTTTCAAATGACCAATCCAAGTAGTGTGCGACATAGATATCGAGGTCTCCGTCATTATCCAGATCTCCGAACGCTGAACTCGTGGCCCACTGAGGGTTGATTATGCCAGCTTCCTTGGCTTGTTCGACGAAGGTACCGTCACCTTGGTTAACAAACAGCGCGATCCCTTTGTAGCCAGTCACCAACAGATCCGCGAAACCATCGTTGTTGAGGTCTCCGGACGTTGTTCCATGCGTGTAAATCGACGGGCAATCTATGTTGGCAAGTTGCGTGATGTCCTCAAAGTATTGGCCCCCGAGATTTTGCCAAAGCGCTCCCCCGAGCCCTGTCACCTTTTTATCGTTAAGCAGTCCGCCGTTGGCAAAATACAGATCAACAAATCCATCGCGATCGAAATCGGCAGCTGCAACGCCCCCGCCAATGGTCTCTAATATGGAATACTCGTTTGCGCTTTCTCCATTTTCATAGGCGTGTTTCAATCGAACGTCGGACGTGGCATCATGAAAAACCACGGCGGACTTCGAGACTGGTTCCGTCTTTAACTCGTTCTCAATTTTTGTGGTTGAGTTGGTGCAGCCAAAATGAAGTAACAGGATGCTAAATCCTGCGCATAATTGCGCAAACCGAGCGCAATTAAGGTGTCGGACCTGGACTGGTTGGCTCGAGTTGCGCGAAATGGTAATTGGCCTTTTGTTCATACAATCGTTTTTCATTGGATTGGGTCGCCTTTTCTGCCTTGCTGAAATAGTACTCCCCTAGAAATTGGTGGGCCTCTTTGTTTTTTGGGTCATACGCCAGCGCGCTCCGAACCCAGAAAAGCCCAAATCGCTCCGATTCATACTTGTACAAGATCTTTCCCATTTGCACACGGGCTGCGGTGTTGTTTTGATTCTGATTGATTTGATCACGAAGCACAGTGATCTTATCGTACTCCCGCCGCTCGTCCGTAATTCTAGCTAGTTCTTTTTCCGCTTCCTCGTGAAATCCAAGCCGTCGCAAAACTTGGCCATACGAGTTTCTAGCGATGAAGTCGCGGCTATTTTCTTTCAAAGCCAGCTCGAGGTATTTCTTCGCTTCCTCCCAGTTACCTAACTTAACTTGTAAAACGCCCAGTTCGGATGCTGCAAGAAATCGATCCGGAAACTCATCCACAACGCGATAAGCCTCTAAAGAGGCAGCATGCCCCTGATCTGCAACAAGCTTAAAAAGCTCAAGGCTTTTTTCCAAGTCACCCGACTGCTCGTAACAGTGTGCCATGAACGTTTTGATCGCAAGGGATTGCTTACCAAAATCAAACGGCTGCAGGATCTTGATCGACTCGGCAGGAGCGTTGTTCCCTGACTTTAATCTTGCAAGTCGCCATGCCGCTTGAATGTGTTTGGGGTCCTTTTCAAGAGCTTTCAGGTACTCCTTTTCCGCCTTCGCGTTTGAGCGAATATGCTCATTCATTACCCCAAATCGATAGTTCACCATCGCGTCGCCAGGAAACGCTTTTTCATAATCCTCCAAAAGCTTAGAGGCCTCTGGAAAACGGGATTGGCTCGCTAGACCATTAGCGAATGCGTCAACGACTAGACCAACATCATTCGGGAGTTCCGCGATCCAATCTCGCGCCATTCCTTCCAATGTTGAGTCCATTTCTCCTGCACTCAAATTTGCTAAGCCTTGCTCACGATCCAACAGATCAGCTGGAAAGCCCAGCTTGTGAGCTTGAATCAGATGTTCCATCATCTGTGGAAGGTCGCCGTTCAATCGAGCGACTCTTCCAAGCAAGTACTCAACCCGGGACTGCCCACCGAAACCGCATTTCGCAACCGAAAGCCAAGTGTTCGCCGTGCTGATCTTCCTCTTCACAATCGCCTCATCTGCCAGAGAAGCAGCCAAGCCTGTGACCCCACCTTGCATGCAAAACAACAACAACAAAGCAGAAAAAATGCCAAGCAAAACCAAACTCCGATTCCTATTGGGCCATGACCCTTCGAGTTTGCTTATTTCTGCTTTTTTGCCTTTTGTGTTTTTGCTTTGATTTTGCACGTTTCTGACGACCTGCTAGTCCATGTTGTGATCTGCTTACCACACTCGAACCATACTCAACGAAAGTGTAAAGTACGTTCGGTTTTCAGGCAGGACTGCTACGGTGTTGCTACAGAAGCTTGATTAGCTCTTTCGCTTTTGCCTTAATCTTGGCTTCGCCTTGAATACTCATTAACTCATCTAGTCCCTTCTTGATGGCTGCACCCTTGTCTGCGTCCTTTTCTTGCAATGCTTTCACATTTGAAAGCAGAACTTGCATACCACTACCAAGTCGACCGCTCTTTTCAATGGCCGCCAAATCCGTTTTGATGTTGGCCACGAAATCCATGTCTACTTTTTCTACAAATTGATTATTTGAAGCCTCACCACAGCCGAGGAACGTCGAGCCACACAAACACAAAGAAAACAGCAATCCAAAACGCATTTCATGTCCTTCCAAGAAAATAGAATCAAAAAAAAAGTTTCCCGGCAAAAACCGGGAAACTCTCGATATCCCACCTTGTAGCTAACGACTAGTCAAGAGACGCTTGTGCCTCTTCACCCTTTGCCGAGCCGAGGGCTTGATAAGTCAGCAGAGCGACGCTGTTGCTAATGAACTGCACCGAGCCGTCGGCCATTCCGTGATTGGCACCGCCAGTATGACGACTTCGAGCAGGATACACGCCGTCGTTGTCACCTTCGCCGCACCCTCCGCAGTTGTTACCCGCAACGCCGGCCCAGTTCGGAGGCGCGATGGTATTGAAAGCGGTATTATACATACCTGGCCCCATCCAGTGCGAACCAGCACCGGAAACGTGATTTCCGCCCCCTGCTTTTGTAGTAGTTTCAAATGTGTTCAACTGTGCTTGAGTCCAGGCCCGATTGACTGACCCCCCAGGGAAGCTGAGCCCTCTCGCAATGTCACCCCTGTTGGTGAAGACTGATGCTGTCGCATCACCCTTGATAAACTCGCCTACAAGAATGGTGTTGGAGGTTCCGTCTGGAATATCTCTAAAACCGTTATACCGGATCCGATTCATTGGACCAATCAAGTCTCCAGCTGGGACGTACCAACCTAGACATGTTCCAGCCGAAAACGCGTAGTTGTTCCCGGGGTACGCTGTGTCCGCATAGGCTGTATCCGATGGGCAAAGGAAGCCCGGAATTTTTGTCGCAAATTGAGCCTTGAGACTCATGGAACTGCTCGGAGGATTCGGACGATCGCCGGCCCAAGGGTGACCTTGGTAGTGCGGGTACCTCGCGTCGCGGTGCTCTTGGAAGTAAATCTGCTGATACAACGCATTTTGCTCAATAAAAGGAAGCAACCCGCAGTGGGGTGAATAGCCATTCCAGTTTGAGTCCTGTCCCCAATCCGTTTGACCTGGTGACGAAAGCCGCCCAATAGATTTAAAGGCTGACTCATAATTGTGCACCGCCAACGCGAGTTGCTTCACGCTGTTGCTGCACTGCATTCTTCTTGCCGCTTCTCGTGCGGCCTGAACTGCTGGCAGGAGCAAACCAACCAAAATACCAATAATAGCAATTACCACCAGGAGCTCAACGAGCGTAAACCCTGGCCTCATTTTCTTCATCATAAATCCCCCTCAAAAAAATTGCTGTAAAATTAACAGCAAAACAACAACGCGACTATCGCAAGTCGATCCACCGTAAACCCTATCTTAGGGGGATTCTCGGCGTGTTGTCAATCAGAACTATTTTGGTTTTGCGAAAAATTGGGCCAATTCGTCAAATAGTCGCTGGACTCTCACTATTCAACTGCTGCGATTGCAGGTTGCTTTGCATAGCTTGACTGTTAGCTTGCTTTAGACACGGGCCCGATGCGGCCGCTACTGAACCAAAATCGTTGGCAAGTTGTTGACGATATCTTGGAATACTGCTGTCAGGGATTCTGTGTCTCCCCTTTCGACGTTGTACGATCGACCGTTTCCAATCCTCGCAACGTCTTGCATCAGTTGGTCGTTTGCACCCGTCCCAAAAGTAATTGTGTGAATGGTTACTTTTCCCGCAGTAATTTGTTGAGCCGCTGCCACTGATGTAATCGGGCCCGCGTTTTCGATACCGTCGGTCAAGACAACCATGGTTTTAGCCGCAAAGGGTCGGGTGATCGACTCGCTAAAATTCTTGGCCCCCTCGGTCATGCCCAATCCAATCGCCGTGGAGCCGTTAACGACCTGACCTCGTAAACTCGTCAAGATTCCACTGTAGTCTTCGGACAGTGGCAGGTCATTTCGGGCACCCGTTGAGTAGGTTGTGACGGACACAAGTTCCCTGTTGGGCGTTTCACTCAGGAGCCCCATTAACGCGTCCGTCGCGGTTACTACTTTTTCCCATGGAGTTAATGCCACAGGTTGGAGCTGGAAATGGTTGTTCCAAAGGAAGTAATCCAATTTGTTCTCGTCGCTATAGCGATACTTACTCCCGTCTTTCGTTGCTAGCCCCGCTTTCACAGCCGCATTCATGGCAGCCTTGGAACGTGGGTTAATTCCCACTGGCCAAGTCATCTGAAATTCTCGCATCGATCCAGATCGGTCAAATACAAGGGATATATCGCGGTCCACTTGCATCGAGACACTTGAGAATTGCGTCTTGAGCTTGGTTGT
>JANMNR010000371.1:0-7529 GCA_031368325.1 Pirellula sp. | reverse complement strand
AATGAACTGTTGTCGGTGAGTTTGCGCTCGAGGCCAAACGTCCATGTGTTGATGTCTAGACTATTCCGACCACCCGTTGGAGTGAAGCCCAGGACTTCAATATCCGTGGCATTGTGGAAATGGCGATAGTTGACGTAGAAGCGATCGGTTACGAAGGGGCTATTGTTCTCTGCAATATTGATTCGGCTGCCACCAAATGATGGGTGGCCGATACGAACAGCGGGACCTCCGGTTTGAAATCCGCTGACATTCGCATTTGGAAACCCTCCAAGCTGAAAAACGCCGCCACCGCCGCTGGGTGTATCACCCATCATGTAGGGAACATCGGATAGGCTGGAAAACCGACTCTTCTGCGGTGGCTTGGGCGCAGCCAAAGCAACAGGCCGAGCGGGACCATTCGGGTTGGTTGTTGGTTGTGCGCTAGGTGCTGTGGTCTGCGTGCTTGGGTTGGCGGCAGGAGACGGGGTTTGAGCAAAGACGCTTTGTCCTGCTGTAGTAAAAACTGCTGCGTTAAAGAGAGCCCGATTGAATCGTCGCAAGGACATGATAATGAATCGCTAGCGTTAAACAAATTACTACCGTTTTAACCATTATCAAGGTTATCGACGTGCACCATTGGACCGTCACAATTAAACTAGGCAGTATTGGGAAAGTAGGCGAAAAAGTGACGCGACCGGAATTGATAGCAATCTGCTGAACTAGTCGCAGCCCGGCATGGCTCGATCACGGTTGCCTTCGAGAGACCGTGTTGTGTCTAACCAAGGTGTGAGCTGATGATAGGCTAGCATCGGCTTGGTAATAAGATGCGTTAGCCCTGAGGATTGCGATTGAAGTTTTGGTATGGTAGTCGGACACTTGAGACGATGAACTGATCGGCTCTTATTGCGGTTGGTGCTTGGAAACCGACTTGAGCTCCGACGGTTACCACGTCGTCTTGATCGACTCCGTCACCACTCACTCCTAACCCGCCAACTAAGCCTCTGCCACCGGCCACATCATCGTAAAGCGGGGAGCTTCCTGGAAAGAAAACGATTCCGTTCTGTCGCTTAACATTTCTTGGGTCACGAAAGTTTCGCGAGGCATTGAACGAGTCGAATGAAAGAACGGTGGCCGTGTTCGAGGCGTACACGGATGCAGGCAATGCGGCGCCAGTGTTTTCAGCCGTCAATGGATTGATCCCTGGCATCGTTAGGCTGCTGAAGTCGCCGGCTGGAGTCCCCGCAGGTGCACCGGAAGGGTATCGTGGCAGTGCTAGAAAACGGAACGTGCGATTCGTAAGTGCTGTGCGAGTTGGTATATCAAAGACCCCATTGTTGTCTTGATCAATTCGGTCTGCTGAAACAAGCGATGTCCCCGCGTAATAGCCAGTGTTTCTCGACTTGGCAACCGCAACATCCACGGAGAATATGGTTGCATCTGGCATTCGATATAGAGCAAGCACTTCGCCAGCGGAGTCTGCAACGGATAGCACCATTCTGGTGCGGGCGCCGGGCCTGAAATTACTATCGAGTCGAATCGCGGCGCGTGTCTTCTCTGCTTCCGCAATACCGTTCTGAATGATCCGTTCGACTTCGGCATTGGTAAACTGTGGGTCTACTGCCGATCCATGCGGAGTGACCAACCATCCATCGGGAACGCTCTGTCCCGATTGCGAGAGTGCGTTGGCCGGGTTAATGCGTTGATTGGTTCCCGAGTTAGCTCCTCGTCCACCTTGATTTGCTCGACCCACTTGTAGCAGTCTTTGAGTACCTGTTACCGCATTTTCTCGCGTCGGATGCGGTCCGAAGATTTCAAGAGTGATGCCCACGAGATCAATGCGTCCGTTTGGCATTCCAAATGGTCCGCGAGGCGGGGCTGTGCCCTCGAACTCCGTGACCGGAGTTGCGCCTGGGCCAACGACTGTTCCACCTGCAGCAAAGTAAGCGATGAACTCAGACTCCAGAACTTTGGGTGCGTTTAGTCGATCGCTATTTGATTGGGGCCCTGCTGCCCCTCGCAACGAAGCGTGTACAAAATTTTGCTCATGAGACGCATATCCATTGGGGCCAGGGAAAAAGACGCCTATTCCGCCAGCTAGAATGCCGTTCTTGTAGAGAGGCATTCCGCCTGGTAGCGTCGCGATTCCGCGTCCTTGCGCTTTGGGTAGCAATCCAGACTGAAATCCATACGACTCCGGAAACGTCTGCATAAAAGGCTTTGCACTTTGCGGTATGAATGCAGGGTTTGCATCAAAACGCCAGGTTAAAGTTGGGTCGCCATTTTCCTTGATCCCGTTTAACCCAGGGTGAATCGAGCTGTCGCGACTCTGGTGTTCAATTGCGAACAAGTCCACTGGCGGAGTATTGGCGATAACCGGTGGGAAATGTGCGCCGGTTCCAATCGGAGCGATAAAGCCAGGTCCACGCAACGTGGAGTTGGGATCTGCAATGTTCGGATTTGAAACGACTTCACGCTGCGTTATCGTCGACTGACTGATGAATCGAATCGTGCGAGAAGTGAGTGGGGCCCCGTTGTTCGAAAAGAAAGCGGCTGTCCTGGCCTTGGCAACTGCACCATCGATTGCGAAGACTCGATCTTCTGGTCGACCTACAAAAGCCGCGTCAACATCCGATTCGGTTCGAACACCGAGGATACGACCCGATCGATCGACAACGGCGATGATCGCATCCTTGCTTGCGGTGGCCATGGAAGCTCGCTGCAGCAGTGTCGTTACCTCGGTTTCCGCAATGACCGGATCCGAGAGAGCAGATATCGTTGGCAAAGCATCTGAGTTTGATTCGTCTGAATTGTTCGCATCGCCCTGATAGGATTGCATTGCCGCGTCGACGTTTAACTGCTGAATGATCGCAGCAACATCCTGCGAGGACACGGAGCCATCCGCGTCGACATCACAAAACGTGACAGCGCTTTGTTCCGCATCTTCCACAACAAGCAATTTGTTTCGGTTGATTTGATTGATAACGACTAGGGCGTCGAGCGGAGTCAGGTCAAGATCATTGTCCACATCCAGCGGTAGACTGGTATTGTGAAAGCCAGTGATGCCGGCCATAAGCGAGCGGCATTCCAGTTTTTCGACATGAAGCAATCCGCGAGTTCGATTCACTGGTCGTGGTCTACGTAACATGGCGGCATGCCCGATGGTAGAAATTGGCTTAGACAAAAATCGTCTGACTTGCCAACTTCGGTCAATCCGCAAACGTGACTCCAAAAAGAATCGCGAGAATATCAGAAGAAATGCATTGTTGAAACGGTTATACCGTTGGCGCCCCGCTTTATGCGGGGGCGAACTCCAATGCCGCTAGCCGCGCGGATTTCGATTGAAGTTTTGGTAGGGTAGACGAACGCCTGCCACGATGTACTGATCGGACCTCAACGCCTCGGGGGCTGCGAAGCCCTGCTGGGCAGCCACCGTTACCACATCGTCTTGATCGACTCCGTCACCGCTGACTCCTAGTCCGCCTACCAATGTCTTCTTGCCCAACACATCATCGTAGAGGGCGGAGCTGCCTGGAAAGAATACGATGCCGTTCTGTCGTTTGATGTTGCGAGGATCTCGGAAGTTTCGCGATGCATTGAATGAATCGAACGACAAGACCGTTGCTGTTTTGGCCGCATACACAGACGCGGGCAATGGAGCGCCGGTGTTTTCACCGGTCAGAGGATTGATGCCGGGCATCGATAGAATACTGAAATCCCCAGGCGGTGTTCCCTCGACCGAACCGGATGGGTAGCGAGGCAAAGCAAGGAAACGGAACGTGCGGTTGGTTAAAGCCGTTCCTGCAGGGATGTCCGAGACACTGTCATTGTTAAAATCGATGCGGTCTACTGCTTCCAGCGAGTCGCTCGCGTAATAGGCTGTGTTTCTGGATTTTGCAACGGCGACGTCCACGGAAAAGATGGTTGCGTCAGGCATGCGATAGAGACCGAGCACGTCCCCTTTGGAATCCGAAACCGCGAGCACCATTTTGGTTCGTGCACCCGGTCGGAACCCATTCTTCAAATCGAGTCGAATCGCGGCTCGAGTTAGGTCCGCTTCCTTGATTCCGTTGTTGATCATCCGTTCAACTTCAGCGGCTGTAAGCGAATTGTCGACGGTAGAGTCGTGCGGTTTGATCAACCAACCTTCTGGCACACTGTGTCCCGACTGTGCCTTGATTCCGCCTACTTTGATGGGTTGATCTGTGCCGGTACTGATTCCTCGCCCGCCTTGATTCGCGCGGCCAACTTGCAACAGTCGCTCAGTTCCCTTGACTGCGTTCTCACGAGTCGGAGTAGGACCAAATATCTCAAGGGTTATTCCGACTAGGTCGATACGGCCAATCGGCATTGCAAATGCACATGTCGGTGCAAGACCCTCAAACTCAGTGACGGGCGTCGCGCCAGGACCCACAACGGTTCCTCCTGCGGTGAAGTAAGCGATGAACTCGGCTTCAAGGACCTTTGGCGCGTTTAGTCGATCGCTATTGGATTGAGGACCTGCCGCGCCTCGATTCGAGGCTGGTTCGAAGTTCTGCTCGTACGAAGCGAAGCCATTCGGACCCGGAAAGAACACTCCGACTCCGCCAACGAGAGCCAAGCTTCCATCAGCACGCTTTTTATAGAGCGGCATGCCGCCGGGTAGCGTTGCGATTCCACGACCTTGAGAATTGAGGAGCCGCCCTGATTGGAATCCGTACGAATCTGGAAATGTCTTCAAGAAGGATTGCGCATCCGGTGTTATAAAGGCAGGGTTCGCATCAAATCGCCATTTCTGGTCCTTCACGTCATCAAGCGTCCCCTTGATTCCATCGAAGCCAGCAGGAACAGAACTATCGCGGCTCTGATGTTCAATCGCGAATAGATCCACGGGTGGTGTGTTGGCAACCACTGGCGGGAAATGCGCACCGGTTCCGATCGGGGCTACGAAGCCTGGTCCACGCGTAATCGAATCCGCATCCGGAATATTGGGATTCGACTCGACCTCGCGTTGCGTGATCGTCGATTGACTGATGAAGCGAATCGTACGAGATGTCAACGGGGCTTCTTCGTTCGAAAAGAAAGCGGCGGTTCGCGCTTTGGCGATAGCACCGTCGATTGCAAACACCAATTCTGCTTCGCGACCGGCATACATCGCATCGACACCGGATTCCGTACGCACACCCAGGATTCGGCCAGACCGATCGACGATGGCAATAATCGCGTCATTGCTTGCTGTCGCCATGGAGGCTCGCTGCAACAGACACGTTACATCCTCCTCGGTGATGACCGGGCCCGAGATAAAGGGCTTGGGTTCTGGGTCTGGCGCTGGTGGAATGGGAATGGCAACCGAAAGGTGGAGGTTGAGTTCATTGACCACGGCCAACACGTCAAGTGGCGAAACAACACCATCCGCATCGACATCACAATAAGTAGTAGGTTTATCCAAATCGAACTCTCCCTCGACTCCACCAACGCTGTTGATTTGGTTAATTACGACCAACGCATCGAGGGGGGATATTTGGCGATCATTGTCGACATCGAGAGGCATACTTGCATTGTGAAAGCCGGGCATTCCAGCCATCAGAGACCGCGACTCAAGTTTTTCCACAGTAAGTCGGCGGAGAGATCGGTTCTTTCGAGTGGATCGCACTATCATGATGGATAAACTGCAAAATGTTGTTTTTCGGCGTCGCGTAACGATCGGGTTGATCATAGTTAAGCGAGATTAAAAAAACCACTCTGCAACGGAATTCTAGAGGTTTACGTCCTTTCCTCACCATTTTTCAACTCAGCGAGATCATCTTGAAGAACAAATCTGTTGAATCCCTTCGGCTGCAGGACGATGCTGCGAATCACCACAGTTGGCGCCGATGGGGGCCATACGTTAGCGAACGCTCGTGGGGAACCGTTCGCGAGGATTACAGTTCAGACGGAAACGCGTGGGGGTATTTCCCACACGATCATGCGCGTTCCAAAGCGTTTCGTTGGGGCGAAGATGGATTGGCGGGATACTGCGACCGGTACCAACTACTGGTTTTTAGCCTCGCGATGTGGAATGGACATGACCCCATTCTTAAAGAGCGACTCTTCGGAGTTGTTCCGTCCGAAGCGAATCATGGAGAAGACGTCAAGGAGTATTACTACTATTTGGATGCGACGCCGACGCACTCCTACCTGAAGTATCTCTACAAGTATCCACACAAGGCCTATCCCTACGGGCAGTTGATGGACGGCTGTCGCTCGCGAAGCAAGCAACAAGGAGAGTACGAGTTGTTGGACACCGGGGTCTTTGACGAGCAAAGGTACTTCGACGTCTTTGTGGAATACGCAAAAGCGAGTGCCGAAGACACGTGCATTCGTATCGAGGTCTTTAATCGGGGGCCCGATCCCGCCTGCATCGATCTCATTCCGCAACTCTGGTATCGAAAGACTTGGGGCTGGGATGGCGAGCAAGCGCCACAACCTTTGATAAGGCAAATCAAGGGCGACTCTGGTTGCATTTGCATCGAAGCGGATGATGGTGATTCAAAGCCATTGGCCAACCTCATGAATCCTTACTCACTCGGCAAACGCTATTTGTACGCAACATCCGACGGCGTAGCGCTATTCACGAACAACGAAAGCAACTTCGATCGACTGAATGGGACAACGGGGCAGAACAAATCACCGTTCGTCAAGGATGCCTTTCATCGTCAGATCGTCCAGGGCGAGGAGTGTACGAATCCAGAGCGACAAGGAACCAAAGTTTGCGTTCGATTCCAGTCGGTCGAAATCCCAGCCGGTGGCTCCAAGGTGTTTCATTTGCGATTGACCGACCAAAAGCTGAAGTCACCGCTTGCCGAGGTGGATAAAATTGTCGCTAAGCGAAAGACAGAGGCGGATGAATTCTATGCTGAGATTCAACCAGCCAAGGCAACCGTCGACGAAAAGATGGTTCAACGTCAGGCGCTTGCTGGCATGATATGGACCAAGCAGATCTATCTCTTCGATGTACGGAAATGGCTCGAGGGGGATGACCCCAACATGCCTCCGCCAGCGAACCGGCCAGGTATTCGGAACAAACACTGGAAGCATCTGAATTCGATGCGGATCCTCTCTATGCCGGACAAGTGGGAGTATCCGTGGTTTGCCGCCTGGGACTTGGCATTCCATTGTATTCCGCTCGCGTTGATCGATCCTGAGTTTGCCAAGGAGCAATTGTGGTTGTTGCTATTCGAACAGTTTCAGCATCCAAGCGGCCAGATTCCAGCTTATGAATGGGAGTTCAGCGATCTCAATCCACCCGTTCATGCTTGGGCTGTTTGGAGAGTCTACAACATGGATCGCGTTCAGAAAGGCAAACCGGACCACGCGTTTTTAGAAAAGTGTTTCCACAAGCTTTTGATCAACTTTGCTTGGTGGGTGAACAAGGTTGATAGCGAAGGCAACAATGTCTTCGAAGGTGGCTTTCTCGGATTGGACAACATCACCATCTTTGATCGAAGCCAAACGCCGACGGATGGGGCGACACTCAAGCAAGCCGATGCAACAGGTTGGATGGGTATGTATTGCCTCAACATGATGCGCATGGC
>JANMNR010000338.1:0-5054 GCA_031368325.1 Pirellula sp. | reverse complement strand
GCGACTACCATGCGCTGTCCCACCATGGGCAACTTGAGGATCGGATCGAATCGCTGATCACCCTAGAAACCTATCAGATTAAACAATTCGTTCGATTCGTCGAAAAGTTGTCGACGCTCGACGAGGGCGGGCAGTCTTTGCTGGAAAAGACGATTTTGCTCTTCGGAAGCGGTATGGGCAATGCCAATTCACATACCAACACGAACTTGCCGGTGCTGCTGGCGGGAGGTGGATTCAAGCACGGTCGGATGTTGGCGTTCGACAGCAAATCCAAGCATCGCCCACCGCTAACAAATTTATTCGTTTCGATGCTTCAGCAGTTCGGAATGGAAACCGATCAATTTGCCACAAGTACCGGAACATTGAGAGGTTTGGCGTGAAGACTGCGTTCCAAAGGACTTACATCGCCGTTGTGTTGATGGCTCTTGTTTTGTTGTCAAGCGATTCCAAAGCGAAAAGCAATTCACTTGAAGACGCGAAGATATTTCTCAACAATTACTGCGTGGCCTGCCATTCGGTCGACGATCCAGGTGGCGAGCGCGAATTCGAAACGCTGGATCTCAGCAAGGACCATTGGGATACCCAGCGTCGTTTGCAGGAGATTATTGATCAATTGACTCTCGGCGCGATGCCGCCCGAGGATGCGGATCAGCCTAGTACCAAGGATCGATTGAGCTGTATCAAACAGCTGACGCAGTTGCTCAGCGAGATGCGAGAACGGACTAGCAGTACCGGTGGACAATCTGTGCTGCGACGACTGTCACGGCGTGAGTACCGCAATACCGTCGGCGATCTGCTTGGCATCGATATGACCATGTTTGATCCCACCATCGAGTTTCCGGCGGATAACCTTTCAAATCACTTTGACAACATTGGCGACACTCTCGTAACCTCAGGCTATCTGCTTGAAAAGTATCTAGATGCGGCGGATCGATGTGTCGAAAAGGCGTTTGCCCCCCAAGTCCCTTCGAAACCGCAAGAGTGGGTCTTTGATGGAGATTTCTACCAACAGAGTGAGTTAAAGGGAGCACATAAACATGCGTTCGACAACAAGTACATGGTGCTTTACGATCATCCTTTGAACGACAAGCCGGAAGGAGCCTATGGGCCGCTCCCCGAGTTTCCCTCGGGGGTTCCTGTCGATGGCATTTATGAAGTAAAGGTGAGGGCACAAGCTCTGCATCGAGACACGCCCTACTCACGCGAAACAGTCTTGATTGATTTAGACGAGCCTTTTCGAATGGGGATTCGGCCCGGAGACACGACGCTCGGCGATATGGTGCACGTTCAGCCGATTCAACCGCTCGTGGCAGAAGCCATCATCAAAGACAACGAGCTGGAGTGGTACACATTCAAAATTCGTCTCGACAAAGGATTTGCTCCCCGATTCACCTTCGAAAATGGAATGCATGATGTTCGAGGGGCTTATGGTCGCGTTTTTCGCAATCAACAAGATACTTTGCCACCCGACGTACATAAGAGCAAGGGAATTGTCGATCATCGTAAAGCGGTCATTAAGTTTGGGCACCTACCCCAAATTCGCATTCATGAGATTCGATTACGAGGCCCTATTGAAGTCCAGTCTCCGACACCTAGTCAGCAGATCCTGCTTGGTGGGCGCACGTTTGAACCAAACCGCGTTTCGGGGTTGCTAGCCAGTTTCGCATCACGCGCTTACCGGAGACCTGCAACGCAGAAAGAATCGGCTGGACTGGAATCGATTTACGCGAGCCGCGTCGCGGACGGCTGTTCACCGATGGAAGCCTACCAGGATGCGATTAAGGCAGCTATGTGCTCGCCAGCCTTCCTGTATATGAGCCGTCCTGAAGACTCGCAGAGCGGAAATTTATCAAGCCATGGAATTGCAGAACGACTTTCGTACTTCTTAAACTCAACGATGCCAGATGAAGCGTTAAGAAAGTTGGCCGACGAAGGAAAGCTTTCGAACAACGAAATTCTTCGTTCGGAGACACGCAGATTGTTGCAAAGTGACGCGTCCGATGCGTTCGTCGCGGATTTTCTGGATAGCTGGCTCAATCTAAGAGCGCTTGGGAGCATGCCACCCGATTCAAAAGATTCGCAGGTTTACTATGCCGCGGGATTGGAACCGGAGATGAAACAGGAGACGCGTTTGTTTATGCGAGATCTGATCGATCGAAACGCCCCGGTAATGGATTTTCTTCGTGCCGATTACACGTTTGCGAATCGTGACCTTGCGAAACTCTACGGCGTTTCCGATCAAATCCCTGTCGATGATGCTAGCAAGTTTCGTCGTGTGCAGTATGCAAACAAGGAACGTGGCGGCCTCCTGGGGCATGCGAGTGTTTTGACCGTATCGGCCAATGGCATCGAGACCTCACCTGTGATTCGCGGGATTTGGTTGATGGAAACGATCCTCGGCACGCCTGTTCCTCCACCACCCGATGCCGTACCAGCATTGGATCCGGATATTCGCGGTGCCGTATCGATTCGCGATCAGTTGGCCAAGCATCGCGAGTCCGCCGCGTGCAATCAATGCCATCGCAAGTTCGATCCGTTGGGTTTTGCGTTAGAAGGTTTTGATCCAATTGGTCGTAAACGTGAGTTTTATGATTCAAAGCAAAAGATCAAGATTGACACATCGGGTGTATTGGCTGGGGGGGAGCGATTTTCTAGTACGGATGAGTTTCGAACACTGTTGCTCAAGCGAGAAGAGTTCTTCGTTCGTACGGTGGCAAGTCGATTGCTCAGCCACGCGTTAGGGCGACGTATCGAGGCGACCGATCGGCCTGAAGTTGACAAGATCTTGGTTGGCCTAAAGGATAACGAGTATCGGTTAACCGACTTAATCACTGCAATAGTGACGAGTGAGCTTTTTCGAAAACGCTAAGGTGATTTAGTAGTTCGTGACCCTTCGGGATGCGTCCTATCCATTCGTCAGCCTATTCGAATTGTTTTCTTTTCTGCTTTGTCTTTCTCGTTTGGCTTAAGATCAGCGAGCGTGATGGCATCGGATCGATCGCGGCCGATCCTAATTGTGTGTAGGCCTAACGAATAAACACGCGGCTGGAATCGAGTTCCCTTGATGCGAGTCGTGTAGAGGATTTCACCACTTGCTTGCTCGATGACTTGAACGACCGGATCGATAGCGCCCTCAAAGGTCAGTTCTGGCAACCAGCCTGCTATCTTGCGCCCGTCGTTGGCATCCATTGCAACGGTGATCGGCCAACCGGGGAACTGCTGTTGATCCCCTTTCTTGACGTCGCTGAACCGCGGCCAGCATTCGAATGTGATCGTGAGCTTCGATTTGTTAAAGCGAGCGATCCCATATCCGTCTGCTCGCTTCTTCTCATCTTGAATGTCCTCAGGATTCGCGTAAGCCATCATGCTCATTCGATTGCCGAGCCCGTCAAGAAAATCTCCGGTCCAAGGCAACGGGCTGTTCGGAACGGGATTCGGTCCTGGCTTTTCGTCGAGCGGGTGCCACCATCGACCATAGATCGTATTGACGAGCGCGGGGCTGGTGAAGCCATAAGGGCCGTCACCGAACGCGTCGATGCCAAGTTTCACGACGACCGCCAAGTGTTGATCGCCGCAGAGGTGTACGGCCCAGGCCTGTCTAATCAAGGCGAGAGCATGATTGCGTGGCGTCTGTGGCCAACCGTTGCAGTCGAGATCCGCCAGCAGTCGACTATCTCGTTTGCCATGCATGTGAACCGCCCCACAGAACGCTGTTTGCGATAGAACAGCTTTCATGGTCGCCCCAGCCCAGTCTTGACTCCACTCGCGGAGGAATTTCTCTTGACGTTCACCCAACAACTGTAAGCCTGGCAAGTCGACCGTCTTGGGATCGTAGGTTGGGTCGTTGATGTGATCTGGGCGTGGGCCCATTTGAGGGATCTTGTCTGCGGGGCCGGTCTTGAACTTGCGATCTTCGAGGATAGCGAAATCGACACCGCCGAGCTTCAAACGAGTGAAGTAAACTTTGACGTCGCGATCGACCGGTGCGGGATCTACCGCATCGGGGAGATGCCACGATTGTTGGCGTTGCACTTGATTGACGTAAGGTACGGGATAACGAAAGCCGCCGTCTGCATCGCCCGGGATCGTCGACCGCTTGCCATTTTCACCCCAGAGATTACCGTGACCAACGTCATGGTCGTCTGGAATGCAGACCGTCGGTCGATCTCGCATGATCTCACGGAACTGCAAACCGAACTCAATCCAACCGGCGGTATGCTCGGTGTGGCGATACGTCTGGTCGCCACTGAAAAAGAGCACGTCCGGATCTTGCGCTTTGAGATTTTTAATGATCTCGGTGCGTTCGCCAATGGTTTTGCTTGAATTGCATGAGAAGTTGCCGACGACGATTTCGTTTTTGTCGATCGGATCGCGGCGGATTCGCCCCTCGAACATGGCCTTTTCACCGTGTCGAACTCGATAGCGAACGTCCCTGGTCGCGTCCCAGCTTTCGATTCGGAAGTGTGCATCCCAACCTGGATAGAGCACTTGTGTGGTTGCGGCCCTTTCCCACTTGCCTTCCTTCAAGAACTCCAAATGTACCTCGCGCGATTCGCCTGGTTTGAGCGGATACAGTTGCGCACTGATCTTGAGGACTCCGGCATGATGCAGATAGTAGGCAAACACAACGACCTGATCTCGAGGGACATCCATCGACGGGGCGGGGGACGCACCTCCCCGTTTGACTTTGGTACCTTGGGCGGCATCTCCACGCTTCCACCACTCGCCGGTCGTGAGCGATTCCAGGTCTGGGAATTCCTTTCCAAAGGGCTGCGCGACTTCTTGTGCTGCTAGATCGAGATCGGGTAGGACCAGGGAGCAAGCGGTTGCGGCAGCGGCGAGTTTCAGGGCAGAGCGGCGGTCGATAGAATTCATCTTGTTGTTCGCTTTCATCAGGGGAGGATCGACTCGATTTCGCTCTAAGATATTACTGCAATTAAGTACAGACGCCACTAGGATGACGGGCCTCGCGTTTGCGAAACTCGTTGATAATCGAATTGTATCAGCTAATGGGGCGGCCGAACGAATTTTCGACGGCTTGCCACCACCCTGAT
>JANMNR010000295.1:0-12611 GCA_031368325.1 Pirellula sp. | reverse complement strand
TTCAGCTTCTAATTGCAACTCATTGGAATTTCGAATCCGCGATGTGCTTCCACCGAGCTTTAGCGAACTATCGGATGCTCGAACCAAGAGAGGATAAACGAGGTCGTCGGGCTATGGTTCGTTCCATGCGAGACGCCAGGTTTTCGACATGGGCAACTCCACACCAGCCAAAATCAAATGATCTAGTACGGCCTCAAGGCTCATGAGCGGCAATCGCTCGTCTGCCCGGTCGTTAAAATTGGGACGGTCTGCGACCAAGTCCTCGTAATCCGCTATCGCACCTGCAACCGAAAACAAAAATCCGTCGTCATCGGGTTCCGATTCGTCGATCGGTTTAGCTCCAAGATCGTCTAGCCAGTAGAGAATTCGGCTTCCGCGTCGTTGATGGACAGAATCGTCGCGGTCATCGTAAAACAGATTCATCGAACAAGCGTTTCGGTTATTAGGCTAAAACGCCATGAGAGTAGACGTTGGGACTTGTTTGGTCAACTGCCAGGAAAACAACGCGGCTGCCACATAGAATCGTGGCAGCCGAATTTATGTCTTTCCTACACGAGACTATTTTTCGGTGGCTGACTTGAGACGAAAAACGGTTCCGACATCGATCCATGGCTTTTCAGGCAAATCTGTCCCGAAAGTGATTTTGCCTTTTGTCTCTTTTCCGAATTCACTCGCCTTGGGGCGAATAACCAACGGTAATGCATGCAGGATCTTGCTTTCCTCGTTTAATTTCGATTCTATTTCGAATTCTTCGCTTTCCACCGATTTGATCACAAACGGTTGGTGTCCCTTTAGAACGATCAATTGCTTAATCGGAGCACCCTCATTGACTTCACCGAGCGATAGGGTTTGCGGTGAGACTGAGATTTCTGGCGCAATGTTTGCAACCAGTCGCAGCGGGACAGTTGTTAAATTGCGATCATTGGTATGAACCACTAATTCGCTCTCCAATGGCCCCGCTGGCGCATCGCCAGAGATAGAAACCGATAACGCGTATCGAATACGACCGTTCTGTCTAGACACTTCGGTTGGGACGACGGTGATAAATGAGTCACCTGCGGTTACTTTGTTAATCTGCCAAGCGGGTTTGCCCGCGTAGTCGACGCCAACCTCGATCGTTTTGGATGCCCCTTGCATGATGTTGCCAAATGTCGCTTCGCCTGGTTGGAAGACAACGTCTGAGCGAATGTAACCTTTGACGTGGAGCTGGATTTCGCCGAACGTCGGTTTATCAATGGTGACGGTGAGTGTTGCGGAACGAGAACCCGTGTGAGTGCCTGTGTTAAACTTGGCAAGAATGCTTCCTCGCCCACCGGGCGGAACGGTTTCCGTCTCGACGATCGGAGTCGTACAGCCGCATGAGGTTCGAACGCTACGGACCTGAATGGTTTGGTTGTAAGGGTTGTCGAAGGTAAATCGAAATTCGGTTTTGGCCGCGCGAGCGACAGTCCCAAAATCATGATTCGTCGTCTTGAAAAGACCAGAAAGTTGGGCCGCCGACGCAGTCGACACCCAGGCCGCTATGACAATAGCAGTCGCCACTAAGACACGCATAGAGTAACTCCACGGATTGATTTAGCAGGGATCGGTTGGAAATCGGGCTGTTGACACAGGAGTCGATAGAAGCGCCGATCGAATCGTTGGAGCGGTGGACCGGCGGCGACACAAATGACAACGGGTTTGGAGCGACCCGATATGAGGGCCTTGCCTCACCGAACCCTTATCAGCATGCAACGATTCCTAATCCTAGTCATTCGTTATATTTTTTGGACTTGCCCTAAAGTTGGCTTGCCGTTTCCGGAAGTCCAGAAATACCCGCCGAGGCGCTGCATACTGCAAAACCGGCAAACAAGTAGCGTTACGAATCCACGCCCAATTTGGTATAGTTTACGAGCAGAGAATGTTCGACCGGCCAACATATCTACATATGGTGGGTGCAGCGATTGGAACTGTTTTAGAGTATTGAGTTAGCTCGCCAAGATTGGAGCATGGATGCCGGATTCAAATAGCAAGGACGCAGATGCAATCACGGAACTTCTTTCCGCATATCGGACTTTTAATGGCCCCTACGATGAACTGACTCAGGGCAACGGAGATGTGCGATCTGGTTACCGTCGTTTGATTGGCGTCGAGCCTCGGCTTTCCGGTCCCGAAGTCTATGTTCGCTGGCGATTGGCCAAACAGTCCTTACGAGACAATCCACCCGCATCAACAGGGCAGCAGATCAAATCCGGCTTGCCTCATGCTTGGGACCTCGATCCCATACCCTTCGTAATTGAATCGTCCGAGTGGAATAGTTTGTACTCGGGTATGCAGCAACGCATGCAGCTTTTAGACCTTCTTCTCCAGGACGTCTACGGTGATCAACGACTTTTGGCGACAGGTGTTCTACCGAATGAGCTCATACATGGTTGCCCTGCCTACTTGCGACCGGCTCGCCGTCCATTTCAAACGCCTTCCATGCGGCGTCTCTATCTGTATGCTGCTCAGATATGCCGAAGCGGTACCGGTCAATGGCAAGTCATGGCCGATCGTACCCAGGGACCCAGCGGTTGTGGCCATGCCGTCGAGAATCGACTAGCGATGTCGCGAATCTTGTCGGATGACTTTCAAAAAATGCAGGTTCAGCGATTGGCCGGCTTTTTTGCGATGTTGCGGCAGTCACTTCAGGACGCTTCGCCGGTCCGAGAAAAGAATGCCCGCTCAACGTTGCTGTCCCCAGGTGTGCAAAGCCAAACGTATTTTGAAGATGCTTACTTGGCGCGTTATTTGGGGTTCACGTTGACCCAAACCACAGACCTCACAGTACGTGGTGGGGCCGTCTACCTAAAGACTTTGGGGGGACTCGTTCGAATAGATAGTATCCTGCGTCGTTTGCCTGACACCATGTGTGATCCCCTCGAAATCGACCCATCGTCAAGCCTGGGGATTCCAGGTTTAGCCCAAGCTGAACGAGAAAACAAAGTCTTGATTGCAAACGGACTTGGAACAGGTTGGACAGAAAGCCCGGCCGTGACTGCCATCCTACCCAAACTCTGTCGGGCATTGTTGGACCAAGATCTCAAACTATCGAATATGCCCATGTGGTGGTGTGGCGATCAGGAGTCAATGGAGTACGTCATCGCGAATATCAATACGCTCTATTTGCGAGATTCCTTTGTTCGGCATTCGGCAACTCAAACGAACGGTTCTCACCTGAGCTCCTATCAGCGGGAAGCCATCACAGCAGATATTCGCAAATCCCCGTGGCGTTACGTTGCGACCGCATTTCCGGAATTCGGTCGCACGCCGACCTGGGTAAATAATCATGTGGTCGCATGGCCCTCCGTTTTGCGATTATTTGGCTGCGCGACAAAAAACAAGATTGAAATCATGCCCGGTGGGGTTGCGCGTGTAGCGGATTCTCCCGAAAAGCTAGACGAGAGTCTCACATGCGGTTCCATGTCCAAGGATATCTGGATATTGAACAATGGCCCGGTGAAACCGCTGTCGCTGCTCCCGACGGGCAAGCAAAATGTCGAGCTTCGGCGTACTGCAATGGATCTACCAAGCAGGGTTGCCGAGCACATGTTCTGGTTAGGAAGATTTGCGGAACGCATGGAGTTCATGGCCAAACATGCACGATACTGTAGCTCGCAACTGACGTCGGAAGTTTCTTCGGATTCGCTTCCGTCGCAATGGCAAGTGGTTAAAGCTTTGTGCGATAGCTCTATTCTGACCATGGAGCCGCCACGCGATGAAACATTGGCCCTGCATGAAATGAGGCAGACCGTGCTTCATTTTGTCTTCGATCAAAATCAATCCGACGGCCTTGCGAATGCATCCGACAGGATCATTCGCAATGCTGAGACCATTCGAGACCGTCTGAGTTTGGATTCATGGCAGATATTGAGCAGACTGGACTACTCGACGCTCGCCTCGTGGCCCGGTCAACGGGAGAGAATGGGCGAAGCCCTTACGACACTTAACCAAATGATAGGTCATCTCTCGGCTTTCGCCGGACTTGCGTCGGAGAGCATGACGCGAGGGCCAGGCTGGCATTTCCTCGACCTCGGACGACGCATCGACCGTGCCCAAAATCTATTGCGATTGATCGAACAGTTGCTCGTTCCTTACACAAAAAGCTCGCGCCAACTTCTTGAAGCCCTGTTGGATATCTGCGACAGTTCCATGACCTACCGTTATCGATATTTGATGAGCTACGAGATAGGCCCCGTTTTGGACTTGCTCGTCGTAGACCCGTCCAATCCGCGGGGGCTCGCATTCCAGTTTGTTCAGATACTACAACATTTAGACGCGCTCCCCGCATCTGACAAGGCTGAGGTGGCACGCTATCGAAAGAAGATAACGGAATGTCGCGGCAACTTGCGGCTTTTTGATGCCGACGCCTTGGGTGAAGATATCGTCAAAGATGAAACCGGAAAAGAAGAACGCGCGATCCTTCGCAGCCGTCTCCGAGAGTTTTCCCTGCAACTCCATGACCTCGGGGATTATATCTCACGCAGGTTTTTAACACATACTGCGGCGCGACAGTTGGATGACATGGTCAATCAATAGTCATCGGATTGGGTGATAGTAGATCGCGAGATGGCGACGAATTGCGATCGGCACTAAATCTGATTGTTGTTAGAAGCTTTCCGCCGTAGTTTACGTCGAAAACGATCGCTTCGGTTGAGTCTCCAAAAGCCTCTTCCATTCGATCGAAGATGGAGACTATCTGCGAGGGAGAAAACGACCTGTGCAGGCGGATGTCAATTTGAGTAGGCTTGATCGTGGCCGCTAAAGCGTCACCATCTGAGTCATCGCGATAGCATAGTCCTAGCAGTGAAGCGTCTCGGTGTTCCGTCGTATAGGGAAAGAAATGTGCAGCTCGTGAATTGAAGATGAGCTTAATAAAGTAACCGCCATTCGAAATCGAAGTTCGAAGGAAATCGCTGCCGAATAGGTTCATGAAGTTCCTATGCATAATTTGTCGAACGAAATGAATGAACATGGATTGAAAAGATGTGCAGGATGATTTCAATTTTCCTGGTGTTCGTTACTCCGTTTTTTTTGATCGGTGATGGTTATGCTAGTTGGCTTCATACCGTTTTTTACTCTGGTTCCAGGATGCGAAATGTCATCGCTTCACGTTCGTCCCAATGTTGCGTGGCGCCGCGGATCAGGGCGTTCAGATAATAGCTGTGATCGCCCGACTCAGGGAATATGATGTTCAGCTTGAACGATTGGGAATCGCCCGCGTGCATCGTTGTTTCCATCAAGTCGAGAGCAGCTATTTCCTCGACCTGTGCGATGCTTCCGTCCGATCGGCGATACCCGTGATCGTATTCTTTAGTGATCGAGAAACGTTGCAAGGTCAACTCTGGCATCTCGCTAAAGTGGATATCGAATTGGCACGGAACTCCACGGTGTATGGGCATGTCGTAGTCGACTCGAACTAGAATATGCGAATATCCGCCGAACCGCCAGATGGTTCCCCTCGACCCGATTCGCTCTTTCGGAACATAGGGTGCGCTCTCGACGATCAGTTGGTCCGCGTGATCAATCTCGATACGAAAGTAGGAGCCGTATTTCTTGAGGTATTCACCTTCTCCGTTTGGGTCGCGTGGGCCGGATGCCGAAGCCGCCTGCGACGTCGCGTACCATGTCCCAATCGGAAACTCCCGACCTGTTGCTGAGTAGGCCATATAGGTAAAGTCCTCCCGAAAAACGATCTTCGCAGGGAAACGATCGAGATTGACATCGTTTGCCCGGTGCCATTCGCGTGAAGTCAGAACACCGTTTCTTTTTTTCACTTCGTCCGGCAAAATGATGACGTCCAAATTCAGAAGCGATTTTGTATTCGTTTCCGGTTCCAGTTTTTGCCATGGATACTTCCATCCATCCAATTGAATTCGGCCATCGCCAAAAAGCGTGATCGGGTGCCGTTCTCCGCTATCCAAACAGGATAGCCATTTCTTGTCGTGTCCTTGCTGAAGCATCCAGCGTCCCGACGCCTTGATCACGGTTTCGCCACTTGCGAGGGAATGCCATTGATGTTGGTATTCGCCACTTGCAAGAAAACGGAACTCCGAGTCTCCTTCGCCGACCGGGCAAAAGCCAAACGGGCGTTCTCGGGTCGGCGCGTTGGACCACGAATTGGACGTTAACGTTTTGAAGACCACATCCCCTGAGACGGAGTCCATTTCGACAGGGTCTTGAGCGGCTACTTGAATAACGGGAGAGTCATCTACCCCTTCCGTTGGAACATCTACGGCGAGATCTGCATCCGGTTGGACTTCGTCTAACTGTTTTACTTGTCCGCAACCAGCGATCACGATGAAGACTACGAACCAAGGCCTTGAACAAAATAGCACGGCTAGAAAATACCGAATTCGTTCGCGGACTCGAGTTAGTAATAGAGGAACGGCAAGCGAGGAATGTTGGAAGTGCGTGATCCGCATTTGGTTTCTCGCTCAAGCCAAAATTGGCATCGATCCGTCCCGTAAACTCAAGCCACTGCAAGTGCACCGTTAACGATCTGTTCTCATCCGAAACCATTATACCACAGAGTCTCGCCAGCACATGCAATGGAGAACGGCCTGGCTGTTTACTTGGAGTCAATCGACACCTCAGCTTTTTCGGGCGAAAATCCCTTTGGCAGATGTCGCAATGGTTTTGCATAGACCCTCTAGGTCCAGATCATCTTCGTCCAACCCGAACGGCTCCTCGACATGCTCGGCTACCACCTCCATGCCGATCATGAAGTAGGCTGTAATGGTTGATAAAGGTATTGTCCACCAACCAAAATCCGAAATAATCCCCCAGGGCAATGTTAACAAGAACAGCAAAATGCACTGTCTCGCAAAAATGCGATATGAGCGTGCTATCGGCGTCCTCGCGATTCTTTCACAAGCACCACACACCTCCAGCAGCTTTGCCAACTCAACGTCGATGACACGTAACTCATCGCCATCGATTTTTCCACTGTTTTTTTGCAGTACCAGCCAAGTATAGATTTGATGGACAATCACAACCGGTTGATGATCATTGCTTGACGATCCGCCGTCAGCTCGTGTATCCAAATTGGCGACCGGCGAAATTCGCAAGTGTCGCATTAGGGCCGATGGGAATTCGCTGATTCTGGACTGCAAAAACTGGGTGTCGTTTTCTGTCAACTTGGCGAAACACGTCAGCTTGATCGCCAAGTTGCGGGAGGCGTTGACCAAGGTCCCCCACAAGCTCCTTGCCTCCCACCATCGAGCATACGCCGAGTTCGTTCGGAAGACGAGCAACCAGCCTAGCGTGAGTGACATGGCCGCATGAATTTGCGACGGAATATCACCGTAGTCTCGGAGGGATGAAGCTTCCTTCCAAACGGGCAGCAAGCTATACAGTCCAACAAGCAACGCGATGCTCGATATGTGAATCAGCGTCTTGCTAAACGCCAATGGAGCGAACGCGTCGCGGAAAATCTTCCATATGCCAACATTCCGCATCTACTTTGGCAACTCAGTTTTCAGTAGTACTGCGTCTTTGTTGCTGTCCATTCGATCAAACAACGGAATGAGCTGTTTGGGAACTTCATCCCGCAATATCTTGCCGTCGTTGTCGGTGTCGAGCATTGCGAATATTTGCGCGGGTGTAGGTCGTTGTGGTCGTGCTACCTTTAAGTCTGGTGCTCGGCCAAGGCTCGGGTCGATAGGGATCGAGATGTGAAAATAACCGATCATCATTTCCTCGTAGGTCTGATCGCCCCATTGCACCCAAGCGTCCGGATTAGGATTGTTGAGATTGCTGGTGGAGTTGTCGAAGGCCGCTTCACAGAAGATTCGAGTTCCATTCGGTATTTTCTTGTTTTGGCTTAAGCGATACTCCGTCTGCCAGTTGAAGTCGTACTTAGGCACGTCCAGCAGGATCTCACGATTGCCGTCAGGATACACGGCGGTATAGCGAAAGGACTTGCCTCGCACGTGCATGTGCGGGCTCATTGAAAGCAATTCGCAGTTAGGTAACTCCTCTGGCTGCATTGCCGTCGTTTTGTAATTCCCCTCGCGAGGTGGAATACGAAAGTTTGTTTGAACGGAACTGGTCGTCTGGACCTCGTGTGTGATCTTTTTGGGATCCGCCAGCATAAAGCCGACTTTACTGAGGTCGGATTGAGCTGTTCCGTTCGGGGTGTAGTGAATTTGAAACACGAGTTCACTGTTTGCCGGAATGCGTTTTCCCATCCCCTCTGGCATTGGTTGAGCCCGCGTGCCGGGTACGTAGCCAGCAAGGAAGCCACGCTCCCCATCCAGTCCACGCTTTTGAGTTCCCTTTTCACGGATGAAAACCAGAATATGGTGCACAACCGATCTATTGCCGGGAATGATCTCCATTCCATTCACCCATGTGTCTTGAGTGAGCTTTGGATCTGCGACAAAGTACTGGTAACGTACGTCGCCTCGGGCTGGCACATCAAAAGGCTTATCGCTCATCGGAATCACTAAGTCTGGTTCACGAGGCAACTGCCATCCGTCTACATACTTTAGTGGAGCGGGTTCGTTGCTTGCATCTCCGCGAATGGCCCCGGCACGCGCCCAATTTTTAATGGCTGCAATTTCTTCGGCGGGCATGCGTCGGTCGTTTTCAAACGAGCCGTGCGATTCGCTTGCGTGCCAAGGTGGCATGCGTCCTTCGTCCAAGACCTCGACGATCATGTCGGCCCAAGCCGATGCGTCCTCGTAGTTGCCCAGGTCCATCGGTCCAATCTCTCCAGGACGATGGCAGCTGACGCAGCGGGATTGCAGGATCCGGCTAACTTGATCGGCATAGGTGATTGTTGACTCTGATCGGGCGAGATCGCGAGGCCCGCGACCGATGAGGCATCCGGAAGCTGTTGTGATTGGGGTGGCGATGTCTACTTTTTTGCTGATCGCCTCCAGTGCCGAAACGAGTTCTTTGGAGGTCGCTTTGTCTCTCGAATAGCCGATTCCATATTGGTCGTCGATTCGGCCACGGTAACGAATCGTTTTGTCTGCATCGATTACGCACACCTCAGGAGTTCGCGTAATTCCCATTCGGTTGGCGAGTTCTTGCGATGGATCCTTCAAGAAAGCGAATTCGAATCCAAATTTGCGAGCGTGAGCCGACATTTCCGACAAACTATCTTGGACATTTGAGTCGACAGCGACGAACGCAATTCCGCGGTCGCGGTATTGTTTCTCTAACTCGACCAGTCTCGCTGAATAGAGTTTGGCGAGCGGGCATTGCGTTCCAATGAATGCGAAAACAACGGCCTTTTTGGATTCGAACTCGGTTAGCTTCCACTCTTTGCCTTGATAGTCGGTGAGTGTGAAATTATCGAGCTTGGAACCGATGGAAGTGGATTTCGTATTGGGCTCGTTTGGCTCTGCAATAGGAGTACTGAACGAATTGGGCATCGTTGTTAGGCAGAACGCGAGAGAGAACAAGTACTTCTGAAAGGTGCGGTTCATAGGAATTCGGTATTCGAATGAGAGAAGGTTGACGTTAAATGACTTCCGTGAACTCGCTAATTATGGCATGAACTGCGTTATAGTATTATGCCAAAACTGTGGTGATTTGGGGAATTCGGTTTAGTTTTGTTTGGATTAGTAGCATTACAAAATCCGCTTGGGTGGTACCAGTACAGACGACGCCAGTAGTCCGCCGACCAGGGACATTGCAACCAAAATCATACCAAAGGCGAAATCCACTCCAGCAATGGTCTCGCGATTGAGAAGTGCCGAGAGCGAGCGATAACCTAGTGAACCCGGAACCAATAGAATCATTCCTGGCGCGTGCGGAACCATGGCGGGGCGATCGCGCAGGCGAGCATAGAGGTTGCTGCCGCAGCCAACGACTAAGGCACCTAGGAAGGAGCCGACCTCCACGCCGAACAGATCGCCGAAGTGCTTTGCAGTAAAGTAACCAGCAAGACTCACGGCAAAGACCACTGCCCATCTTGAAGTACGCACTCGAAAGAGGATCGCGAACGCAGCTGGGGCGAAGAGTAGGGCCAACCAACCAATGGTCCAATGAACGGGCGTCACGACCTCAGGCAGTGCTCGCCATGGGCTGGCTATTTTCCATGCGATTGCCACACCCAAGAAGAGCGTTAGCAGCGTTGCGCTGGCACCGGCCAGGCGTGCGACGCCAGCCGACAAATGGCCCACCGCCAATTCGGTCAGTGCCGTAGTGATCGTAAACCCTGGCAGCAAGATAATCAGGGCCGACAATGTCACGAGGCGATCGTCGATGGGGCAAATCCATCGAGCTGCGGCCAGCGAGCAGATCGATGCAAAGAAGCCCGAGACCGGAAAGATGAGCCCCTGTTCCCACTGAAGTCGACTTTGGAGTAATTCCAGGCCAGCAATAGCGAGTCCTATTGCACCCGCGAAGCAGACCTCGAGCCAACCTCCGCCAAAGAAAACCGCAATCGAGGCGCAAGCCAGCCCACATATCATTGCCGTGAAAAACGGAGTGTACGGAGGCGGAGCTGACGCGGCCTGTTCCATTCGAATGTTTGCTTCAGCAACATTGATTTCGCCGGCTTCCAGGAGTTCGAGAATAGAATCAAATCGGATCAGTTTGTCCGCATCGATGGCTCCCGAATCCACGCGTCGCAGATATGTCCGTTCTTCGCCGTCCGAGGTGATGGACGCTACCAGCGCGGTTGGAGTATATAGAACGACGCATTCCAGACCGATGGTACGAGCCACTTTGGCCATGACACGTTCAAGACGGTGCGAAGGAGTCCCGTGCCGATGCAAAAGTTCGGCGACGCGCATCAAAAACTCGTGTGTGGCATTCCTGCTCGTAGGTGATTCCATATCTCAGTTCAAGCGGCGTTCAACGGAGATTTTGGTTCAGCATGAGGCGAATGAAATCGCGATCAATTTTTCTAAGATCTTCGCCAAAGCATTCTCGAAAGAGTTCAATGCGTTCTTTTGGGCTTGAGCGACTGCCAGGCGGTTTTTCACGGATGCAATTCAAGTACTTCGCGAAATCCTTGGGCTTGCTTTTGAGCAAGTAGAAGGTTAGTCCCCAAGCCTCGGCGTACGAGGATGTCATGGTTTCGCCGTTTCGTAATCGGTTGTCGTCTAGGAGCAGCAGCTCTAAAGAATCGTTGGATCGCTTTGGCAGATAGTTTGCCAGGTTGGTGTAGTTGTGTTTGTTCAACTTACCTACGCCGCCCCATCCATTTTGGCTTGCTAAGTCTGGTGTTTCAAAAAAGGTAGCCAGTCCCTCGCTTAGCCAAAGCGGGTTGTCGCCCAGGCGGACTTGCAATCCACTATTGAATGCAATTTGATGGCATGCCTCATGCACTATGGTTGCAATCGTTCGTTCCGCCTCGGGTCGCGAGACGATTTGGTTGATGAGTTCGGTTCGCAAGATTTGCGCTTTAGGAGGCATCATTCCTTGAATGCCGGTCAGGTCGCAAGAAGCCAATCGGTTCGTGGATTGGTGATAATAACCGATGGTGTTCTGCGCGCCAGCAAACTCCTTTGAGGCGTATTCGATGTAGTCCGCTTTGGATTCGAAGACCAGTGCAACCAGAGGAAAGCGTGGGGGAGTCAGTTCGACCCCTTTTTCCTTCCAGAATCGATAGAAGCCTTTGTAGAGCCGCTCGTACAGTTCGGAGTTCCAACGTGCGTAAACCTCGGATGTGTTGTAACAAACCACAAAGTGCTCGGTGGCAATGAAGCGAGATCCTTGTGGCATTAGCGTCAGAACTTTGGCGGCGAGTTCTTTGGCCGGCGTTGGGATCAAAGGTGTTGAAAGCTCTTCCATCCTTTTCAGTGCGGTGGGTGCAATGACAGTGAGTTCACCATCGGCATCCAATATCAACTGCCCCATGGTCGAGTCCGTCGCTACCAATTCGCCAGTCAGCGTCTGAAGCTGATTGTTTGACTCGAACGAAACTCGAAGAACGGAGCGAATGAGGGGTTTGCCGTGGGTTGCCTCTTGGTCGTCTCCCACCACGCTCTGGTCCAAAAAACCGGCAACTAGTACGGAAAAGGCAAGCCAAAAGGGGGTGGTATCTAGCAATCTAGGCTTAGTCAGCGTCTTTTCCGTTCTCGACAGGTTTGCGTCGAAAAACAGCGACGACATCTTCAACGGGAACGACATAAAGTTGGTTGTCCGGCTCGAAGTCGACAGGAATTGCGTTTTTCGGGTGAAACAGAATTTTATCATACTGGCGAAGAGGTACATTTTCATCATGCTCCACTTGGCGGCTGATGGTAACGATTCTCCCCGTAATTGTTGGGATTTCGGACGCATCGGGCAGCGCAATCCCACCTTTGGTCTCTCTTTTTGGCTCGTCTTTTAGAACCAAAATTCGGGCGCCGATGGGTTCAATGTAGTCAAATTGGGGTGTTTTCTTTGCCATCACCAAAGCATAGGCGACGCTCTTGAAACGACAAGTACATTTGCACTTGCATCTAGAAGCAAATTCGTCATACTCCTGGGCTTCCCTTAGATTTTGAAGGCCGGATTTTCGGCCCGTCGACAACCGAATAATTGAAGCAGCGGAACGCAGCAGTAATGATTGAAACGATTGAAGTGGCCAAGCGAGATGTACTCGGTACACGAGCCATGATTAAGATTCGCGAAAAAGGCCTTAT
>JANMNR010000292.1:0-5347 GCA_031368325.1 Pirellula sp. | reverse complement strand
CTAAATCAAGAATCGTGTCGCTATCGAAAACGCGAGGGTGCGCGAAATCAACACCCTCCGGACGAAATGGTCGCGAACCAGTCGCCAAAACAATATAGTCGCCGCAGATCCGCGTTTCTTCGTCGATCTCAACCGTGTTGGCATCGATCAGTTTCGCCTTGCCATGTATCACCGGTACATTATTGCGTTCGTAAAACGTCTGCCGCATGGATACCTGTTTCGAGATGATGGCTTTGCTGCTTGCCCGCAACTGAGACAGCGTTGGATTGAGATGGATGCCGAGTTCGCGAACAATAGGATTGTTCATGGCTTCCATCACACTGTAGATCGAGAACCGCAACGCCTTGCTTGGGATCGTCCCCCAATGGGTGCATCCGCCGCCGATCTTGTCATATGCCTCCACAACAGCGACGCGTTTGCCCCCTTTCGCCGACTGCATCGCCGCCCCCTCTCCCCCGGGCCCCGTCCCTATCACTACGACATCGTACCGTTGTTCAGTCATCGAATTGCATATCCCAAGTTTTGACGATTTACGAATGGAGCCGGACCACAGTTACCAAGGTCTTGATGTGATTAGGCCTTCTTCGGGGCTGCTAGCCGTCGCGTATAGCCTACGCGGAATGCGTCCCGCTCTGTATGCCAGCCGACCCGCTAGAGTTGCATACTTCATCGCGAAAGCCATAGCCACGGGATCTCGCGCGTGAGCAATGGCTGTATTTAATAAAACCGCATCCGCGCCCAACTCGAAAGCCAGCGACACATCGCTCGCCGTTCCAACACCCGCATCAATTATGACGGGGTAGTCGGGATCGTCTGTTTTAAGATACTCAAGAATGATGCGAAGATTATTGGGATTCAAAATGCCTTGGCCACTACCAATAGGTGAACCAGCAGGCATTACACTCGCAGCTCCAGCCGCTTTGAGCCGAACGGCCATGATAGGGTCGTCGCTCGTGTAGCATAACACTTGAAATCCTTCGTCCACCAACTTTTTGCAGGCATCAAGCGTTGCGATTGGGTCCGGCAGAAGTGTTTTTGAATCCCCCAAAACCTCCAGCTTTACCCAGTCTGCCCCAGGATTCTCTAACGACCTGAGGATTTCACGACCCAACCGCGCAACGCGCACCGCATCTGTCGCGTTGTAACAACCTGCCGTATTGGGAAGCAACGTGTAGCGGGCTAAGTCGATGTAGTCGAGGATGTTTTTTCCCTCTCGATCGTACAACTTCTCACGGCGAACTGCCACGGTCACACAATCAGAACCGCTGGCATCCAAAGCATCTTTCATCAGCGGTAGAGTATCGTATTTGCCGGTCCCAACAATCAACCGACTCTGAAGTGTATGCTGGCCAATCTTGAGTGGCTTGTCTTGCGGCTCTGTCATTTCAGCCGCCACCTACCAGCGTAACCACCTCGACTTTGTCGCCGTCGCTAAGTGAGCGAACAGCATACTGATCCCTTGGTACAATCTCTAGGTTCAATTCAACAGCACAAAACCGACTTTCCACCTTGGCCATTCTCAACAAATCCGCGACTGTTGAATCGTTGCTAACTTCGCTGGCCTCACCGTTGAACTCGATCGTAATCATTGAAACCTATTTGCTAGCCGGGACTTCCGTCGCAGCAGGTTGAGACTGCTCAAGCAGATCGGGATTCATGATCAAATGCTCTCGATATCCCTGTGCATCCATCATCGTAAAGCCCAAAAAGAGCGCAACAAAAATGAGACTGCTCAAGATAATGATAATGTTCAGAGGTTTGTCCCAGAGCAAGTGCATGAAGAAAGCGATGACCAAACCCGCTTTAACCGTGGCAATCGCCAACGACATCCAAACTTCGATGTTCCCAAGGCTAAACGTTGATTGATAGACCGTTAACACAGTCAAAACCAATAGCGCTAAGAAAACGGACAACAACATCCAAATCGGCATTGGGTGAGAAAATTCGCCATCGTGGCCATGACCATGGGAATCGTGTGCGTGTTCGGCTGCTGGAGCTGACATGGTATTGATATACGTTCGTGTAGTTTGTTGGTGAATCTTAGGGCTGCTGTGACAACACGAACCTTTACGTGATCAGGTACAGCAAAGGGAACAGGTAAATCCAGATAAAGTCGACTAAGTGCCAATAGAGCCCGACATTGTCTACTGGCCCGTAATACTTGTCGTGAAACTCGAATCGAGCCGACTTCACAATCAACCAAGTAATGACAGCCATGCCACCAAGGATGTGGAAAGCATGAACGCCGGTCATACAATAATAAATACTAAAAAACAAACCCGCCATCCCCTTCTGGTTCACACCAGAATCTGGCGTCGCAACTTCAGCAGGGGCAACTGCAACATCGTGTAAAGGACCGTCGGACGTTGGAAGCAATGAAACACCAACCGACTCTGTCACCTTCGGACTTTCAGCGTGCGAGTCACCGTGACTGTCATGACCGGCCGCAGCGTGTGCATCGCCGTGCCCTTCTTCCGCCTCAAGCACCTGACCAAGTTTCACACCGCCAAAAAAGCACAATGCCGCAACTACGAGCGGCCCAGCCACTCGCAGATGGAATTTGCTCGCGGTGACGAATCCATATACATAATACAGCACAAAAGCAACAAGCATGACCAAAGCTGGAATCGACAGATACCACAAATACGGTACGTCCGAATGCGGCGCACCGGCAATTTGAGAAACGTAGTACTTGCCTGCAAACAAGCCCAAGCCCCACTTGTGGCTGTACTCCACAGCCTTCACACCCAAGAAAATCGAAGCACACCCTAGAGTAGCACCAAGCATTCCAATCAAAGTCTTGGTCTGTCGGAGTTGCGAAGCTCGTACAGCCCAGGCCATCGTCAACGAACTGAAGAGCAATACACCGGTATTGATCGCACCCAGCTTCTCGTTCAAGAAACTCGAGCAAAACTCGAACACTTCGGGGTTTCGATTCCGGTAAAGTGCGTAGGCGCAAAACATTCCACTAAAAAACAGCACTTCCGTCACCAAGAAGAGCCACATCCCCATCTTGCCTGCATCAAACTGCTGTTCGGCATCGTCAAAATGGTGTGCGAGCCACGATGGGTGTTCGTGGGGTGTTTCGTGGTCGTGTTCAGATGGTGCCGGTGCTACCGCAGTGGTCATAATTTCATCGCAGAGTTGGAAAGATTCAAAAAGTCCTATGCCTACTTCTTCTTGAAGTAGCCACCAGTTTTCGGGTCATACTCAATTTTGGAGAAATCGTAGGGATCTCCAACGGTCGGGGCCGAACTAAAATTGTCATGCGGCGGAGGAGAAGAACATTCCCATTCCAGCGTCGCCCCACCCCACGGATTCCGTGGAGCTTTCTTGCCGTAGAACAGAGAGTGAATCAAAACAACAGCCGCCACCAATAGCCCTATACCCAACATCATCGCACCAATCGTGGAAAGGCGGTGCAGATCGGTAAATTCTAGCTGGTAGGACGCATATCGTCGCGGCATACCGCGAGTTCCTAACACAAATTGCGGCAGGAAGGTCAGATTGAAGCCAACGAATACAATGGCTGCGGAAACAATTCCACCAAAGTCGTTAAACATCTTGCCGGTCATCTTCGGCCACCAATGGAACACCCCGCCAAGGAACGCGACTAAAGTCCCACCCATCATCACGTAGTGAAAGTGAGCGACGACGAAGTACGTGGCGTGCAAGTGGAGGTCCGTTGACAACGCACCCAAGAACAAACCTGTCAGACCACCAATTGTGAACAAGAAAATAAACGCCAAGGCATAAACCATGGGAGTATTCAAGGACACTGTACCCTTGAACATCGTTCCAATCCAATTAAACACTTTGATAGCCGACGGAATCGAAACCGTGAAGGTCAGTGCACTAAAGACGATCGTCGTCACGTCAGCCATACCACTCGTAAACATGTGGTGGCCCCAAACCAAAAATCCAAACAAAGCAATAGCCACCGAACTGTATGCAATCATCCGATAACCGAAAATGCCTTTGTGGCTGTGTACGCTCATCAACTCACTGATGATACCCATCGCAGGCAAAATCATGATGTAAACGGCTGGGTGCGAATAAAACCAAAAGAAGTGCTGAAATGCAATCGGGTCACCATTCATCTTCGGATCGAATATCCCAATTCCCAACACGCGTTCGGCGGCCAACAGCAACATGGTGATACCCAGAACTGGTGTTGCAAGAACTTGGATGATGGATGTGGAGTAAACGGCCCACAAAAATAGCGGCATCCTAAACCAAGTCATTCCTGGCGGACGCATGGTGTTGATCGTGACGATGAAATTCAGTCCTGTGAAAATGGAACTGAAACCGAGAATGAATACACCCATAGTCGCCGCGACCACTGGGCCCTGACTCTCGATACTGTAGGGAGTATAAAAAGTCCATCCGGTATCAAGACCAGTTGCGAATAGCGAGAACAGGAAGAATATCGCTCCACTAACCCACAGATAAAAACTGCCTAGATTCAATCTCGGGAAAGCGACGTCCTTCGTACCGAGCATAATGGGCAGCAAAAAATTACCAAGCGCTGCTGGGATGCTTGGGATGATGAACAAAAACACCATCACCGCTCCGTGCAACGTGAACAGTTGGTTGTAAACCTTGTTGGTAAACAACGCTTGTGTGGGATCCAGATTAGGATTCCAAAGGTGAAGACGAATCAGCAGTGCCAATACACCGCCGAGGGCGAAAGCAGACATAACGCACAGCAAGTACATCATTCCGATTCGCTTGTGGTCAAGCGTCAATGCCCAGCTCAAAAAACCTGACGAATGCGTCAGATAGTTACCTTCGACACCCGCCTCTTTGTTCGGGGCAGGCATTGTCACTGGATTAGTAACAACACTCATGGCTTTAGTCCTATCCGTAATTTGAAATGTGTTCGGTTATTTTTAAGTGTATTGTGCTTTGCTACTTTTTCGCCGGGGGCGTTGCCGACTCCAGCGATTTAATGAACGCGATCAGAGCCTCGATCTGCTCGTCCTTCAGTTGCCCCTTGTAAGATGGCATTGCGGACGCAGATTCGTAACCCTTTCTGGCTTTTGCGATTGGATTCAAAATCGACTCGGTGACGTAGTTTTCGTCAAACGTTACCTCGCCCCCTGCAGCGAGAGGCACAGGCTTACCCCAAGATCCGTTGTACGACGGACCAGGCCCCTGCGACCCATCTTGCCCTGCGTAGTGGCAACCTTTGCACGCTTTTCGCTCGTAAAGCCACTTACCACGCTCGACAATATCCTCCGGCTCTTTATTGGCCTCGACCAAAAACTTGGCATAATCCTCTTCGCTCTGCACGAAAACTTTTGCATTCATCATGCTGTGGTTGTCCCCACAGTACTCACTACAG
>JANMNR010000222.1:0-7189 GCA_031368325.1 Pirellula sp. | reverse complement strand
CCAACCAGTGGAGATAAAGCCAAGTTTGGCAAACTCGCTCAATTAGAATGCGTTCGAGCTTTGACGACTCATTCCAGCCGAGTTCAGCTCGCATGCGGTCCAACTTCTTTACGAGAACCAAATTTGTCCCTTGTTGTTGATTGCCAAGCATCACGTTTAACGTCGATTGTTCGAGACTGCGAGCGAGATTACCCGCAATGTCGATAATCGCGTTCGCATTTTCGCCGACAAGTTCACGTCGCAGAATTGCCAACGATTGCTTGTCGCCTGAATTTGCCTTCTTCACCGTATCCGCCAAATCTATCTCAGCGTTGGCGGTCGCTTGCGTTTCACTTTTTTTCATTTCGTTTTCTCCATTCGCTTCGGTTGTGTTGATGATACCCTGCCACAATCAGTAAACCGCGACCGATGTTGTCGGCCAGCTCTTCAAAATAAGCCAGTGATTCGTCCATCCGTTCAGCGAGTTGTCGTGCTTGTCTAATCGATTCAGCTTCAAGTAAACGCGATTCACGGTCAATTTCGTCAAGCTCTGCTGCCAGCTCTCCCACAGTCCCGCCGCCGACGTATTCCCGCTGAATCCGACCTCCGATACGACGGCTATGGGTGTAGTATTGTTGTCCGTTCGATCTTGTTTCCCAACTCATTGTGTAACATCCATTTCGATTGCCCCGCCGTGGCCTGCAATCCCGGCGAGTGGGTTAAGTGGGTTAGGTGGGTTCTTTCCGGTCGCTCGTAGTCCTCGTTCGGGAATGTCGCACGCTTGGGACTGCCTTACAGTTCGTGAGAGACCTACCAAACAATAAAAGTGTGACTTGCAACCCCCTAAACCCACTTTGGATCAGTCCATTCAGCCTGCTTGTTTACTGCGTCGGCAAGTCGCTCCAATTGGTCTGGTTCGAGCGAATCCGCAATCGCTTCGGCCAGATTTTCAAGCCGACCCCGTTCGATCAATTCTGCGATTTGGTGCAAGCATTGGTGCAAGCGTTCGGCGTCATCGCATTTGGCCCAATGTTTTGCAGGGTTTTCGAAGCCTCGCTTGTTCGTTGGGGTGGTAGAGGTCGTGGGTTCGAATCCCGCCGGCCCGATTAGCGAAAACCCTGTAATTCTCAATGGATTACGGGGTTTTTTCGTTTTCCAGCGGCAGCTTGGACTGATGAGGAGTGTGGGACTCAATTTTGATGACTCACGACTCATCGTGCTTCTCAGGCTTCCTATTCTTTCGATGTTAGCGCGATATCGATCCTATTGTTCTTGTTCTCGACTTGGACCTTTACGCCGCCGTCGCCAAAGTAGCGTTTGGGAACCGATTCCCTGCGACGCTTGCCGTCAGCATCTTCCGTTGCTGTCGAGATTCTTACTGTGCTAGGCCCAATCACCGCCCCTTTCTCCTGCATCGAATAGGTAAGTGTATAGAATCCTTTATCATCGGTTCCTCCATGCGAGGGACGACCTTTATCGGGCTGAAAGGTAACTGAAGCGTGGGCAAGTGGAGCACCATCCAACGTAATCGTCCCTGAAACTGACGCAATCTCGCTATTACCCCCGCAACCGGATGCAAGTAGGCAGAGAGCCAACAGTTTAGATGACCGCACGAGCATTCCTGATTTCATGGTAATTCTACGGGTTCATTTTGCAGGACAGGGTAAGCAAACTTGCCTCGGAAACCGAGGCAAGAATTACAATTAGAAAATCTAGAAATCACCAGCAATGGCTGAACCGTCCGCCACTGCGCCCAGGTACTCGTAAAGGCTGTTCACACTCCTATCCGGATTCCAATCGATCGACTGGCTTACAAACCGAACGGAACCATCCGCCAAAGCAAACTGAGCGCCGCCGGTGTGGTAACTAAAGGCCCCGCGTCCGCAAACGCTGTTTCCCGTGGCTGGTGGCGGGTCAGGAGCGGCAGGACTACCGATCAGAATACTGTTGATGCCACCCTCGGACATTCCAAGTACACCAGTGTTCCCAAAAAGAGGATGTCGTGATGCGTTGCTTAAGTCATTATTCCAACGCGGTCCAAATAGATTGGCGGCGTTACAACTAATGGTGTTCCCATTAGGGGCAATCCCTGTTTTGTACGCGCGTTCACCAAACGCAATCGTATTACTTAGCCCGTCCGTGACTTCAGCGAATTTCGTGAATTTGTTCATCACAAAGATCCCCGCACGATTTTGGGTATCCGTTTCAGGAGGCAGATATCCAAACGAGCCCGAATTCCAGCCGACATAGGAACAAGTCGAGACGGGGTAAAGTGTCCCGGCCGTACTGAGCAAAGTTCGTCTGTCGTTCGTATCCGGAGCAATGTCAGAAGGGCATTTGAACGCGGCATATCTGCCTTGCAGCAATGGCCTCAGGGTTGCATTGTCCAAAACGTCACGGAGATGAAGCTGGCCGGCGTTCAACTGGTCGTAGAGTGCATTTTGTTCCAGCTGAGGAAAAAGAAAAACAGGCCAACCCCATGAGCCCCAACTGTTGGTTCCCGTCCCAGCTCCTGCAGCGTTGTAACTCATGCCTCTACCAGATATCCAACCCGCCGGCAATCGCTTGTATGCGGACTCGTAATTGTGCAGAGCAAGCCCGAGCTGCTTCAAATTGTTGCTGCAGGACATCCTTCGAGCCGCTTCGCGAGCCGCCTGTACAGCCGGTAGAAGCAGTCCGACTAATATGCCGATAATTGCAATGACAACGAGCAGTTCGACAAGCGTAAAGGCCTGGCTTCGTTTCTTTTTCAACATGAGAGCCCTCGATAAACAAGAAAAACAAAGGACTAAAATTTCACATTAAGGTCTTAGATGGCACAAAAACGCTCACGTGCCGCTTTCCCCTTATACACTCCACCCAAAAGTGCCGCGGTTACATGTTTTTGAATTTTACGAGAAATTACCTACCTAAGCAGCGGCACACAGGGTGGGAAATTTGCCGCACGCGCGTAAAGAGCAGTTCCACGCTTGCGACGCAAAAAACGAAAACTCGTTTACAAAGCCGGCCAAAAAAGTCCGAAAGGGTTGGCAAAGGCGATTATCGCTACTTTTCAGTCGTTGCCATCGATGCGAAGACCTTCACATCATCCACCCACGCTTGCCGCGGGACGGACAGGCGGATTAGCCGCTTTGTAGGATGTTCTACCCCCTCGGAAGTGACGGATGCTACTTGTTTCCCGTCGATGGATACACGTACTGTGTCGCCCGTGACCTTGACCAGCAAGTCATGCCATTTGCTTGCCTCAAGCGTGTAGGGAAACGTCTTCTTTTTCGATGCAATAAACGCCAACTGTTCGGGGGTAAGCGTTTTCGCCTTCCTCGCCTCATAAAACTTCATGTTCATCTGGCCGGTCTTTTTGTCGTCCACGACCACCTGCTTCGTGCTGACATCAATTTTGAACAAGTGCCCCGAGTGAACTTCTTTGCATTCAGGGTCAGCAATATCCAGACCGAGGACATCCTTTTCATCGTCCAACATGAATCGCAGTTCGACCACTCCATCTCGAAACTCGGCAGCGTGAGCTACGCCTACTGCGTGGTCGGCGATGGCGTGCATCGTGATGTGCAAGGCACCGTCCTTCAGATCCACCTGCTTATTACCGCCTGCGCGGTTCTTGCTGTTCGAGGTCCAGCCATCGCCAATTTCCTCCGTGGTTTCCTGCGTTTCGTTGCGGTCGAACTTGTCCTCGAAGATCAACTTGCCGCGATCATCTGCATTGACGGATGGAAGGACTGAGAGAGCAAGAATGGTGACGAGGAAGTATTTCATGGTTTGCTGGATGTCTTTCATATGCTTTGGGGACTGAATTTACAACGCAGAGACTCGAAGACCGCATAGGAATGTTGAGCCATTGAGCATTTATAGTATTTGTGTTATTTCGCCGAACGGTAGAGCCGTTTGCCTCTTGAGTTGAAATGCTCGAGAACAAGTTCATCTCCTGCGGTGATGTGTAGGAAGCCGCCGTTGGGCGTTGGCGAGGTGTAGAGTTGTTGTACGAGGGCTTTCGGGTCAGACCCATCCTTGTCGCCTGGCGCGACGCCGAGCCGGGCGTTTTCATCGTTCAATGCACCACAGGCGAACACTTCGACACCGGATGGATGAATGCTGTGGTATTGCCAGTGACGGTCTCCGCAGATGACGATCAAATTAGAAATCTTATTTTCCTTCAGCCAAGCGAAGAAGGTATCCGCTTCGTGGCGGAAGCCGCTCAGGTCAGCGTGGTTGTCGATCTTCTTCAAATCATCGGGCCCAACCATCGGTGTTGGCGAGATCAAAATCTTCCATTTGGCATCGCTCGCCTTCAAGGTCGTCTTCAACCAATCGCGCTGCTCCGCTCCCCACAGGGATTTTTGGGGACCGTCTGTCATCTCGTTGGGTGATCGGTAATCGCGACCCTCACTGAGCCAAATTTGCAAATCCTTGTTGACACGATGTGTGCGATACGTGGGCTTATCGCTGCCGGTGGCTACCAAGGGCAATTGCTCGCGGAACATGTCGATGCCCGTCTGCGGCAGTGGTGAACGGTCGCTTGTGTTGTCGGATTCGTTGAAACGAAAGTCGTGGTCGTCTTTCGACCAATAAGCAGGCACGCTGCAGAAGAACTCGATCATCCTCGGAAATCGAAACTGTTCGTGCCAGCATTTACGCAATTGTGGAATCGTCTCGGCCACGCGGAACGGGTTGTCGTAATAAACGATGTCGCCCGTGCCCACGAAGAAATCTGGTCGAAGGTTCAACATCGCCTCGAAGGCTGGATAACCGAGACGTTTGTCCGTTTCCGTGGCGGTCAGTGGTCCGCCGGCTTTGCCCAGCTTGCCGTGCATGAATTTGTTGTAGTTCATGCAACTGCCTACGATGAACCGCACCGGCGCGTCAATGGCTCCACCTGGCAAGGTCTTAAACGAACAGATCGGGCCGGTTTGGACGGCAGTCTCATTGGCTCCGTAGACAGTGCGGTAATGGTACGTAGTATTTGGCTTCAGGCCGGTGAGTTCAGCACGCACGATGAAATCGTTCTTATCGACCGCCCGATGAAACGTGGTACGCTGCGATTGGGTGAAATCCTCCTGCGTGCTCCATTCAAAGCATGCCACTCCGGTTACCCCCGGCAGCTCTCCAGTCGGATCGAGTTGCGATGTCAGGGTCAATCGCGTCTGTAGCAATGCTGTTGTATCGGTGATTTCGCCCGACATCGATCCTTGCCCCAGGAAGATGGACGCCGCTTGGGATTCGGCAACCAGCCGAGAAGAACTGCACAACACTTGACAAATGACTAATGCAAAACAACTAATGACAAATCCGTTCTTCAAGAAACACCTAATGATAAATCGGTTCTTAACGAAGGCGGATTTTTCGGTAGCAAGAAATGTCGATTGCAATCTCGAAAGTCGTGTGCAGTGGTGGAGATTTGTCATTAGTTATTTATCATTCTTCATTTGGTATTGGGCGAAGTAGTTTGCTACTGCGATAGGATTGAACTCAGTTCTTCGCGAAGGAATCGCTGAGCACGATAGCCCGGATGAGATCCTTGAATCCGGCTTTGTTGGACGACAAGTTTTTCATAATGTCGTCGATCACGGCGCGGTCTGCTAACTCAGGAGCCCGGCCAAGAGCGTAGGTCAAGAGCTTCTCCGTGAGCGAGCGTGTGAACTGCTCGTGACGCGATATGATTAGGCTGCGGAAGTCGGTGACATCGGTAAACTTCTCGCCAGTGGGCAACTCGCCGCTGGGATCAATCTTGTTGTTTTTGGAATAGTTCGCACGCCAGCCGCCGATGGCGTCGAAGCTCTCCAGTGGGAAGCCGAAGGGATCGATTTTGCGATGACAGGCGGCACAGGTTTCGTTCGAGCGATGTTTGGCAAGTTGCTCGCGCAGGTTCGTCGCTCCGCTGGCATCAGGTTCAATAAGAGGAACATCGGGCGGTGGTGGTGGAGGCGTGTAACCGAGTATCTTCTCCTGCACATAGACACCGCGCACGACGGGTGACGTGTCGACACCGTTCGCTGAAGCTGTGAGGAACGACGCTTGGGTGAACAGGCCGCCACGCTCACCTTTGGGGAGCGACACTTGGCGAAGCTTCACGCCCTCCAATGGCGGCAGGCCGTAGTGCATCGCAAGTTCGCGATTTAAGAAGGTGTAATTGGCAGCGAGAAATTCGCGAGGCGCCAGGTTTTTATCGAGAATGTGCCGGAAGAACATCTCGGTCTCGGCCCGCATGGCGGCGTCGATGTTGTCGCGGAAGAAGCTGACGAAGTCGGTGGAAACCGGCATCTCGCCGATGTGGTCGAGGTTCAGCCAGAGACGAATAAAATTCTGTACGAAACGCTGCGACTTCGGGTCAGCCAGCATCCGATCCACCTGCGCGCTCAAGGTCGCGGGCTCGTGAAGTTTCCCCGCAGCTGCAAGCTGGATCAGCGTTAGGTCCGGCATCGAGGACCAAAAGAAATAGGACAGGCGCGAAGCCAACGCGTAGTCGTCCAGTTTGCCGGTTCCTTCATGCAAATAGAGAAAGGAGGGAGAGCAGAGAATGGCCTGAAAGCCGAGTTGTAACGCATCGAGCGGCTTCATCCTGGAATCAAGCTTTTCGTTGATGAGCTTTCCGATGGAAACCAACTCGCCTTGGCGCAATGGTCGGCGAAAAGCTGCTCGGGCGAACACCTTCAGCCGATCGGGAATGTTGTCGCGATTGATCTGATTCGGTGCTAGCTTCCCATAGAGCAGGGTGTGACCAGGCGTCGGCCACTGGTCGAGTTGCGGACCTTTGACCTGCATTTCCCAAATGCGGAGCTTCGGACCGCGATAGGCCTTGAGCATTGCCAAAGCGATCTCGCCCTTTCCCAGCTTTCCAATCGCTTCCAGTTCGGGATGCCCTTTTACATTTTTGCCCAACTTGAACGCTAGTGCCTTGGCCGCGAGCGCGCCATTACGAAAGCGGACCTCCGGTTCCTCGCCCCGTTCGAGATCGACGGTCCACTCGAACCACTGCGGCTTATCGCTGGTGAGTTCGACCAAGGCGAGTGTGCGCTGCGTGGTGATGTTGCCCGTACTCTCGACGCTCCCCTCGCGATTCACCGCGGCGAGTTCCATAACGATCGGATCGCCTTTGCGGTAGTCATTCAGAAAGTCGTTGGAATGTGTGCGGTCGATGGCCGCAGCCTGAATGCGGTTTGTGTAACGCCCGCTCTGCGGGGCGCCGCCGCGAGCCTGG
>JANMNR010000172.1:0-6871 GCA_031368325.1 Pirellula sp. | reverse complement strand
TATGACCGAACCGTTGGCGAAGGGGGCCGACCCCAGATTCAATACTTGCGAAACGGCACCGGTCACTACACCGCCTTGCTTGCCAGCTTTACAAACGCTGCTGCTGATTCCGTCTTTAGCATCTGCCAAGTCCTCTACCTCAACAACGAAAACGCCGTCGAAAGAGTCTATGCCTATTGCGAATCCGAACGGAGTATCGTTCGCGATCTGGGCGAACTCGGCACGGGCAGCTCCATCGCACGCACGCTCAAGGATCGTGGCTTCAAAACAACCAGCAGCTATAAAGAGTATTTTCAATGGCTGCAACTCAAGACTGGTTTCCTGGCCAAAGCCATGGACATCTTCAATCAAACGGTCGCTGTCAAAGACGTTCAGCGACTCGATGAATTCATACGCCAACATATGCTCGAACGCAAACCATTCAACGAGCGCGTGGGACGATTGCTAACCCACTTCGCGGAACTGAGCGAAGCACACCGGATGCTCGTGCGCGTCCGCCAGCAGGACGAACTACTTCGGCCCATCGTCGAAGCCGGCCAACGTTATGAATTGCGTCTAAAAGAACTGGAACTCTCTAAACTCCGATTGAGTGCCATTCGCTTTTTCTTTGCTGATCAAACGGTCCGCCTACTAAAACCGATGTGCAGCCAATGGCAACAGCAGATCCAAAACCTCAATGAAGACGTTTTGCGTTTAGAAAAACTGCAAGATCGACTACGCAATGAAATCGCTCGCTTGGAGCTGGAGATTGAAAACGCTGGCGGCGATCGTTTGCGACAACTGCCTAGCCTGATTGAACAAGCGGAAACGATCGCCAGAGTTAAATTCAACTACCGCGCTCGATTTGAATCGCAACTGGCCTCTGCGGGTCTGTCGGGCCAGGTATCTTCGCGGGAGCAGTTTGCCAATGTCCGTAATGAGAGCCATGCGAGACGGTCCAAGCTTGTCGAAGAGCGCCAACAAAAACGAGTGCAAGAAAGTGCGATGCAATTTGAAATCGGATCGCTAACCCGCCAATTGTTCGAGGATCGCTCCGAGGCCGAAGCGCTGGAGAAACGCAAAGGCAACTTGCCCGAGTCGTTTATCGCCGTTCGTGACGCCATCTGCCGCGATTTGAAATTAGCACCAAGTGATTTGCCATTTGCTGCTGAGTTGATTGCCGTGAATCCCAAAGAACGGGAATGGGAATCGTCGATCGAACAAGTGCTGCACTCTTTCGCCCGCAGCCTGTTGGTGTCACCAGACTACTATGCTCGCGTCGCCGGCTATGTGGATCGAACGCGTCTCGTTGACGGACGCGGACAAGGCCAACGACTTGTGTACTTGAAGGTCGGCTCCCTGGCCAAGATGGGCCAGACGCCACCGGCATCGCCACCCAAACATGCACAATCGCGGTTAATGCACAAGCTGGAATTCCCGGATCACCCGCTAACGCCCTGGGTTCGATCCGAGATCCAATCGCGATTTGATTATGTTGCCTGTGAGACAATCGAAGAGTTTCAGAAGCTCAATGCAGCGGCCATGACCAAGAATCGGCACATCAAATCAGGCAACGCACGGCATGAAAAAGATGACCGCCAGATGCCCGACGATCGCCGTCATTTTGTCTTGGGCTGGGACAATCGGCAAAAACGATTGAGCTTGGCCGAAGCGATTCGTCGCGGCAACGAAGATCTCCAACTGTTGCAAATTCGCTCACAAAAGCTTAACGCAGAAATAGACCGAATCACCGGAGCCATCGAAGCGTTAGACCAAGCTCTCAAGACCGAGGACTTCGATTTTATCGATAATTCGCGGCACGAGTTCGAAGCGTTACAACTGAAGCTCGAACGCCAACGCATCGAAGAATCAGACGACAGAATCCGCGAACTAAAAGAACAATGCGCGGACCGCCGAGCGGAAGGGATGGGCCATCAACAGGGGCGCGACCAATCGATCGCGCAGCGAACCATGCTGGAACGAGAACTCAACGATGGCAGGCGACTGTTCGAAACTGCGAAAAGTATACTTCACCGAGCGGAAACAGATGGAGCTCTAACGCAAGCGACCGAACAATTCGATTCGTTGCAACAGTCGCTCAAAGAATCGCTTTCGATTCAGAACATCGGAACATTGCCTGGCGACATAGAACGGCTCCAACGCGAGTACGTCGACAAGTTGCAGGAACGGTTGGTTCCAATCGCGAGAGACATGACGAGCGGAATGACACGGTTCCTCAAAAGATTCCCCGACGAGCAGATGGATTTGGATGCGGACGTGGGTTCACTTTCAAGCTTTATTGGACTCTTTGATCGAATTTCCGTCGATGATTTGCCCAAGCATGAGGAGCGATTCAAACGCCGCTTGAACGAGAATGTGCTGAATGAAGTGGGACTTTTGCATGGCGGCCTCGAGGATGAACGCGATGAAATACGCGAAAAGATTGAGCAGCTGAATACAGCGTTGAAGTTATTGGAATGGAAGACCGGAACGTTCATGCGGTTGGAACCGACCGATGTTCACGATCGGGAGATTCAAGATTTTCGAAGGGATTTGGCCGGCTGCTTGACAGGCACATTGGATGGATCACCGGAGGCAAACGAAACGACCTTCATTCGGATTGAGAAGTTCGTGGCCAAACTGCGAGACGACGGCAATACGCGATGGCGCGAGAAAGTCGTTGATGTCCGCAATTGGTTCAACTTTGCCGCTCGCGAAATCATCAAGGAGACAGGAGAACCTCGCAGCTACTACGATGGCGGTACGGGGCAATCGGGTGGTGAAAAGGGCAAGCTGGCGTTTTTGGTCCTCGTTGCAGCCATCGCATACCAGTACGATTTGGATCCAGATGCGACCCAGAGTGAACGTTTTCAATTCGTAATGGTGGACGAGATGTTTTCCAGAAGCGACGATGCGCACGCGGAGTATGCACTCGATCTTTTTGCCCGATTTGGACTGCAGTTGCTCATCGTAGCCCCGCTCGACGCCAAGGCTCGTGTGACCGAACCGTACGTTGGAACCTACTTGCATGTCGTCAAGAACAAGCAAACCAATCGCAGCGAGTTGATCTCAATCACCGCAGACCAACTCAACGACTACGTCGAAGCATAACGAACATCGTACCAGCAGATGACGCCAAGCAAAGCTTTTCTAGTCGAATGCAAGCGGGTCCGAGTGGCCCTGACGTAGTTTACTGCATGTTCGTATTCGTGAGCTACCAGACAGTTCGATGCGTGGTATAACATGCTCCGGTTTTTGCCAACTCCCTTTCGGGAGTTTCTGTCTCTGTCCCGTCGTTAGGAAAGTACCATGATCACAATAAACAAGTCCTTCGCGTTGATTCGCTTATTCTTGGCCGTGTCATTCTGCAGCATAGGCGCTATCAGCTCCGCGCAGGAGCCACAGAAGCCCGGCCCTGAGCATGCTCACCTGAAGTCTATGGTAGGAACCTGGGACACCGTCATGGAGATGGGTGGCGAGAAGTCGAAAGGCACGGCTGTCTACAAATCCATTTGCAGCGGAATGTGGATTGCCAGCGACTTTGAGAGCGAAGTTGGAGGAGTTCCGTACCAGGGCCGCGGGATGGACGGCTACGACCAGCTCAAGAAGAAATATATAGGGTATTGGTTCGATTCGATGACGAGTAGCGCGATGGCGTTCGAGGGAGACTTCGACGCCGACCACAAAGTACTCACGATGACGGGGATCTCGCCAGGGCCAGACGGGAAGCCGCAGAAGTTTCGGTCGACCACCGAAATGAAGGGGCAGGACAAGATGTCCTTTAAAATGTTTATGGTAGCGGCGTCGGGTGGCAAAGATGAACTCGCTTTCACCATTGAATACACCCGTAAAAAGTAATCACATAGTTCTGTTGGCTGCTTTTGTTACCCGAGGCGAAGCGGAGGGGCTTGGCCTAGATCCCTCACTTACTCGCACGCGTCGGTTTTTGAGTAATCCAGGTTTGGCTGTAGAGCGGTTGATTTTTCGTGTCAACGCAGAGGGGATTTCAGATGCAAAGAGGATACAAGTGGGCCGCTACCGGTGACTTAAATGCCTTTTTTGGGTTGCTTTTAGACAATATGGCCGGCCTGATCCTGATGGTCACCCTTCTTGAGGGATTTGGGATGCCGCGAGAATTCATCTTCGGTCGAATGATTCCAGGCACGGCCATTGGCGTTCTCGTCGGGGATTTGCTGTATTTTTATTTGGCGTTGCGGCTTGCTAAAAAGACTGGGCGAGATGACGTGACAGCGATGCCACTCGGCTTGGATACCCCCAGTATCTTTGGCCTTACGATCTTTGTCGTAGGCTCTGCTTACGTCTCTGCCTTAAAGACGGGTTCGCAACCTGATGAAGCCGCAACGTATGCTTGGCATATTGGGATATGCTGCATGGTTTATTCAGGGATCTTCAAAGCTGTTTGTTCGATTACCGGTACCTGGGTGCGCAAGGTGATTCCGCGTGCCGGTCTGTTTGGCTCATTGACATCCATCGCGTTGGTCATAATCAGTTTCGTTCCGTTGATAGATGTTTTTCGCGAACCTGTCGTAGGGCTTGTCGCATTGGCGATCGTGTTAACGAGTCTCGTGGGGCGAGTCCCTTTGCCATTCAAGATTCCTGGCACGTTGGCCGCGCTCCTAGTGGGTGGCACGATCCACTTCGTCCAACTGCAGATATCCGGTGAACCGCTGCCGCCGCTGGCATCGTTCGCGCCTGGTTTACCGCCAACCGAGTGGATGTCAGCGCTTGGCTTTGGATGGTGGAGTCAAATGGGGGCTGCTATCAACTATCTGCCAGTCGCAATCCCATTTGCGTTGTGTACCGTCGTTGGCGGCATCGATTGCACGGAGTCTGCAAGCGCGGCGGGCGATGACTACCCGACAGGCCAGATTTTGGGGGTGGAAGCACTCGCCACATTCATTGCGGGACTCTTCGGAGGTATCACGCAAACGACACCTTACATCGGTCATCCGGCATACAAAGCGGTGGGTGGCCGAGCGGCTTACGTTCTCGGTACTGCAATTACGGTTGGTGCCGTCGGCATTTTGGGTGGCTTCGATTTCTTTTACATGTTGATTCCAAAGGCAGCCGTGTATCCGATATTGATCTTCGTGGGGCTTGAGATTTCTTCGCAGAGTTTTTTGGCGACCCCTAAACGCCATTATCCAGCCTTGGTTTTCGCATGCGTTCCAGCCCTAGCGTTTTTGGCGTATCTTTACGCCGACCAATTGCTAGGCGGTTTTGGGATCCAATCCTTGAGTGGTGAAAACACGCTACGACCTGATGTTCAACAAGCCTTGGATGGCCTAGCTGCCAACGCGATTGGCAATCAAGAGCTTACTCAGCAACTAAAGACCGTTGATTCCGCATTCCGAGTTCGACCCGATCTGGGTCCGATTTGCATGCGGTCCACATTCTTAAACAAGGGTTCATTCTCACAAGTCTGCTATGGGCGTCGTTGCTTGCCATGGCCATCGATAAACGGATGAATCAAGCAGCTCTATTTGCAGCCATCGCAGGCGTGTTCACTTTGTTCGGACTGATTCACTCGCCGCTCTCGAACAACGCCTTGTTTTTGCCGATGGCGTTGCCTGGACTTGGGGATGGCTGGGTGTTACCCAAGGAAATGATGCCATCCATGTTGCAGTTGGCGTTCGGCTACTTTGCAACCAGTGCGTTGTTTTTGATTTGGGGGGGGTATTTGCAAGCGACTGGTCAAACGCAGGCGGAACTCGGTCCTGTTGGAGAATGACCTCGCGGATGGCTCGGTGCTAAACGGACAGCTGCGCCGTTGGCTTGGCTTATCGCGGTGGGAGGGTTATTCAGCGGATAGGGCCATTACTTGTTGTGCCAGCCGGGCTTCCGTTGCTTGAATCAGGTCAGAGGGGATTTTCTGGCCATTGGTCAGATAGCTAATAGGGAGACTGCTGCTCTGCAGGCAGGGGAAGAAAGAACCAAGACCACCGGATTCATCGAGTCTCGTCAAAATCATCCGATTTGGTTTGAGTTGCTCGAACGCTTGTTCGTAATGCATAAAAGATCGTGTGTTTGTTGTGCTGGAAACGACCAAGTGTGTTTCGGTTGGAACCGTGATTTCCAATAGTTGGCTTAATCGGTCCATCGTTTCTGAATCCGACGGTGAACATCCGCTCGTGTCAATGAGCACAATGCGGCAATCGGAAAGTTCTTGCATGCACGTAGACACTTGTTCCAATGATTCAGCGACCTCAAATCGCCAACCTAGTACTTCCGCGTAGTTCTGTAAAAGAAAGTTGGAACCTAATCGCACTGTGTCTGTCGAGAGTACACCTACTGCGAGCCCATGTTCGATAGAAAGGTTTGCTGCGATCTTGGCGAGACTCGTGGTCTTGCCAGCACCGCATGGTCCAACAAAGGCAAGCACTCGCTGACGCGATCCCTCAAATGAAATCGGTGGCGCAGCATGGACGATGTCGCGGATCCAGCCTAGCAACTCGGAACGCAGCGACCAGACATCCTGCATCACGGTGGGGTTCGATGTCTGTTTGGCAGCCTCGATCCATTGTCCAGCAATTCCTGGGTCGATGCCCGCTTCGATTAGCTCCTGATGAACTTGTCGAAACACGCCGTCCGCGAACTTAATCTCAATCGGTCCGACGCTCATCTTGTCGGATGACGGACTTCGCTCTGTTATGTTTGCGGTTACGTCGTTATCGGATGCGTTGGCGATTGTTTTTTCGCTGGTGTCACGCTTGGAGTCTGCGTTACTTGTTTCTATCGTCGCGGTCGATTCAATGACTTGGCTTTTCAATTCGATCGAGTCCAATCCGTTTTGATCAGATGGATTCTCCGCAGTGGTCGAGCTTGCAGTCACCACGATTCGCGACCGACCGAAGATGCCGTAGCGAGCTGG
>JANMNR010000161.1:0-9313 GCA_031368325.1 Pirellula sp. | reverse complement strand
GTCACGCAAAAGGACCTCGAAGGCGGCACGAACCCGGATGACTCCGTCGGCCTCGGTAGCTATGGCGTCGATGATTGGCCGTATGCCACCATCGCGCACGAGGGCGGCATCGCGATCAGTGGCGGCGAGTTCAGCATCCTGAAGGCGAACCCGAAGCACAGTGGCATTCATCGCCTGCCTTATCGCTCCATCCGGCCAAAGCAGAGCGAGTGCGACAATCTCCTCGCTCCCGTGTGCTGCTCCGCGAGTCACATCGCGATGACGTGCATCCGCATGGAGCCCGTGTGGATCACGCTCGGCCTCTCCGCCGGCATCGCCGCTGCGCACGCGATCAAAGAGAACGTCGCCGTGCAGGCCATCGACTTCCCTAGCTATCGCCGCGCCCTGCTCGATGCCGGCCAGATCCTCGAACTCAACGACACCAACGATCCCGTCTGGAACTCCCGCGAAGAATGGAACCAGTCCAAGCCCGGCTATGAGTGGGTCTTCGATGCCATCGACGAAGACAAAGACGTCCGCATCTCCCCCGCCGAATATCGCGAGTTCCTAGCCTTCAAACAAAAGCACGCCGACTGGCAGCAGCTTCTCAAAGCCAGGATTGGTTGCAAATGATCCCACAGTAATCTGATCCGGTCTGACTCCATGAACCTCACCCTCCACCTCCTCACCGCCCTGCTGCTCGCGCCGTTGGCTGTGCTCCATGCCGCCGATGCTCTAGCAACGAAGCCTAACATCCTGTTCATCGTCTCCGAGGACAACGGGCCCGAACTCGGTTGTTACGGCGACCCTTATGCGCGGACGCCGAACCTCGACAAGCTCGCCAGCGAAGGCGTGCGGTTCAATCGGGCCTTTGTCGCCCAGGCGGGTTGCAGCCAGTCGCGGGCGAGTTTCTTGACGGGACTCTATCCGCATCAGCACGGGCAGATCGGTCTCGCGACCTGGGGATTTCGAATGTATCGCGAGGATACGCCGAATCTTCCGCGCAGCTTGAAGGCGGCTGGTTATCGCACGGGCATCATTGGAAAGCTGCACATCAACCCCGAGTCGGCCTTTCCCTTCGACTTTCACGAGATCACCGGCGCGAACTTCAATCGCAAGAAGCTCGCCGACTACGCGAAACACGCCCTAGGCTTCATCACCGCGTCCGACGCACCTTTCTTCCTGAGCGTGAACTTTCCCGACGCACACGACCCGTGGCTGCGACAGGTGGATGGCCTGCCGAAATCGCCGCAGACCGGGGCGGAGGTCAAAGCGATGCCGTACATGGGCATCGACCCACCCGCGATGCGTGAGATGGTCGCTAATTACTACAACTCGCTCGCCCGGCTCGACGCCTGCGTGGGCGAGCTGCTAACCGTGCTCGAGAAGAGCGGCACGGCGGACAATACGCTCGTCATCTACCTCGGCGATCACGGCGCGGATTTTCTGCGTGGCAAACGCACCTGTTATGAAGGTGGTTTGCGCATCCCGCTCATCCTCCGCTGGCCCGGCCATACCAAACCGCAGGTGCGCGAGGAACTCGTCTCCACGGTGGACCTCATGCCGACGATCCTCGCCGCTGCCGGAGCCGCGCCTGTTCCTGATCTTGCGGGTCGTGCTTTGCAGACGCTGCTGAGCGAATCACCCGCCGATTGGCGCACGCATCTCTTCAGCGAGTATCACACCCACGCCGCCGTCGCGAACTACCACCCGCAACGTGCCGTTCGCACCGACCGTTTCAAGCTCATCGAAAATCTGCTGCCCGACACCGTGAACCCTGACTACGCCGATACGATCCGCAAACTCGAAGGTGACGCCAAAGACCGGGGTGCGACTGATTTCAAAGGTTGCCTACCCAAAGCCATCGCTGCCGCCAGTTCCGAAGTCCGTGCGGCCTATGCCGTGATGGAGAAACCGCCGCGCTATGAACTCTACGACTTGCAAGCCGACCCGTACGAGTTCCGCAACCTCGCCGCGTCACCCGAGCACGCTGCGACACTCGCGGAACTCACCCAAGCCCTCACGCGGTGGCGTCACGATACCCATGATCCACTTCTCGATGCTCAGAACCTGGAGCGGCTAACGGCCGAGGTCACCGCCGTAAAGTCGAAGTCCGAAGGCAAACAGGACGTTTGGGGCTATCCCGATTACTTTTTCGGCAAGGAACCTGCCACCAGGTTGAAGAGCAACGACGCGAAACGCACCAAAAAGAAAGCGAAGCAGCAATGAAGCGTTCACTCGACGGACGGAGCTTTTTGCCACCACCTACCAACAAGTCACCAGGATGCGAGTTAGCAGGACAAAGACGATACTTCCGCAATTTTGATTTCCCGCCGAGTGCCTTATTACCGTTTTCGTGAGGCTCGCCAATTCCTGTTTCATTTGAAAAACTTGCGATTGTCAATGCTTCGCCCGCTGCCAAACGGACGATGTGGCATCTGTATTCAGTGGGTACGGTTTGGCGAGATGAAATCGAAAGTCACCTCGGGGCCGATAAAGCGGGCTTGCATCTATTCTGGGTTCGACGCGGCCAGGGACTGCTCGAAACACCGTCGGGTCAATTCTCGCTGGCACCTGGTCCGCAGTGTTGGATCGTCGATCTGCGTCAACAGCGCACGTATCGACCGATCGAAGGAGACAGATTGGTTACGGACAGCTTTCGATTCGGAGGCCCGCTTCAAGATGCTGGGCTGTCGATGTTGGGTGGCGCGGGCGAGGTTGTGATGAAGCCCAAGATGATGAGCCAGCTCAATCAGGTCCATCGCAAATTGATTCGTAACCAATCGGTCAGCACGTCAAGCGACGAATGGAGAATCCATCTTTTGATCACCCAAGTATGGGGCAACTTATTAGAGGCACGCGGGTCACTTTTCACAATCAATCCATCGCCCACCGGCGGCCGTACAGCAGGTCATTGATGCGGTGCTGGCTAAACCGATGCATGATTGGCAAGCGAGCGAATTGTCATCCGTCGCTGGCATTAGCTATTCCGGGTTACGAGCCGCATTCAAACATTCACGAGACGAAACGTTGCATGATTTCTTACAGCAGGTCCGTTTAGATCAAGCGCACATTTTGCTGGCCGACGCAAAGCTTTCGATCAAAGAGGTCTCCGCAAGACTGAATTTCAACGATGCTACGTACTTTTCGCACTGGTTTCAGCGACTGCATGGAAACACGCCAGGTGACTACCGTCGATCGATCCGCGGGTGATCGTGCTGGCAGAAATCGCAAGTCTCCTGGCAGCTATCGCAAGCAATCACGCTGCAATAAACCGGGCCCTGCGTTACAATTGACGCCGCAATGGAAAATTCAACGCATCGAAACGTGGTGGGCATCATCGGCCTGGGGCTGATGGGAAACGCATTCGCTTTCCGCTTGCTCGACGGCAATTTTACGGTGTTCGGCTACGATCCTGTGGTTGAACAGCAACAAGCCTTTGTCAAGCTTGGCGGTCAACTCGCGACGTCCAATCAAGAGGTAGTTAAGCTCGCCCGGCGAGTCTTGTTGAGCCTGCCGGATCATCACGTGGTCGGGCATGTGTTGAAGGATGTGCAGTCGGTACTCCAGTCGGGCCAATGCCTGATCGATACGACAACGGGCTCGCCGGAACTGGCCAAGCTGCACTGCGAGCACCTGCGCAGTTTCGGAGTCGGTCATTTGGACGCAACCGTTTCTGGTAGCAGCTCGCAGTTGGCTGCGGGCAATGCGATGGTGATGGTAGGCGGCGAGCATGACCTGTTTCTCCGGTGCCAAGATTTGTTTCACTGCTTGGGTCAAAAAGTCTTACACGTGGGCGACGCAGGTACCGGTGCCAAGATGAAACTTGTCACCAATCTGGTCCTGGGGTTGAACCGGCTTGCGCTCGCCGAAGGGCTTGTCTTTGCGGCATCGTTGGGATTGGAGCCGAGTCTGGTTTTGGCGGTGCTCAAGTCCAGTGCGGCATACTCACAGGCGATGGATGCCAAGGGCCAGAAAATGATCGACGACGATTTCAGCGTGCAGGCCCGATTGTCGCAGCACCTCAAGGACGTCCGCTTAATCCTACAGTCCGCCGCCGGGGCCGGTTTGAAGCTTTCGGCTTCACAGAATCATTGTCGCCTGCTTGAACAAGCCGAATCGCTTGGTTTAGGCGAATTTGACAACAGTGCCATTATCCAAGTAATCCGGAAGTCACAACATGAATGCAGTTAACCGAAGAGTGTTCATCAGTGGCGCAGCGGCCGCTGCGGTGGCGATGCCATCTGTCGTGCGCGCAGCGTCGGCAAATGGAGCGAAAGTGAACGTCGCCTTCATTGGCTGTGGAGGTCGGGCCATCTCCTACCGCGACGAGTTTAAAAAGCTGGCCAACGTCACTTGGGTATGCGATCCCGACAAAGCCCGTCTGGATAGTTTTGCGAAGGCGACGGGGGCGAAAGGCACAGACGATCTGCGGCGCGTGTTGGACGACAAGGACGTTCAAGCAGTCGTCATTGCAACTCCCGACCATTGGCATGCACCGGCAGCGATCATGGCTTGCAACGCCGGCAAACACGTCTACGTCGAGAAGCCATGCAGTCACAACTTCGTCGAAGGATCATTGTTGGTTGCAGCCGCGAGAAAAAATAACGTGGTGGTTCAACATGGTACGCAGAGCCGAAGTTCTCGGATGATTGTCGATGCTATCCAGCTTATCAAGGACGGTACCATTGGCGATGTACTGATGGCTAAAGCCTGGAATGTGCAACGCCGGGATAACATTGGAAAGTCAACTCCATCGGTTGCCCCAGCCAATGTAGATTACGACGCATGGATTGGGCCGGCGCAGTTCATGCCCTTCCAATCCAATCGCTTTCACTATTCGTGGCATTGGTGGCACAACTTTGGGACGGGCGATATCGGTAACGACGGTGCACATGAGATGGATATCGCTCGCTGGGGTTTAGGTGTCGAAGGTTTCCCAAGCTCCACTTCGGCTCTGGGCGGCAAATATTACTTCGATGATGACCAACAATTTCCCGATCATGCGACCTGCGTTTTTGAATGGCCTGGAGACGGCAATGTCGGCCACCGACGGCAGCTGATGTTTGAGATGCGAATCTGGTCGAAGAACTATCCCTACAATTGTGACAGTGGCGTGGAGTTTTATGGAACTCGTGGAATGCTGATGGTCAGCAAGCGAGGCAAGCTGTTGGTCTGGTCGGAGGACAATAAGCCTATTGAAACTCCCAAGCCCAAAGAGACCCTCGCGTTGGCATCGAGCCATCAAGCGGATTTTCTGAATGCGATCGAAACCGGCCAAAAGCCAACTGCAGATATTGAGATCGGCCATCACTCCACTGCGCTGATCCACTTAGCGAATATCGCCGTACGTGCCGGCAGGCAGATTCAGTTTGATTCCCAGAGCCAAACGATCACCAATGATGCTGTTGCCAATCAGTTGTTGGGTCGAACCTATCGCGACGAGGGACACTGGTCCGTTCCCAAGCTGGCCAGATAGACAATCGTTGATAATACGGCATGCGACATGGAGTGGTATTCGCCGGAATTCCACTCGCTTGCGGGACTTCTGGCGAAGTCGACTACCTCACTCATGAACTACTCGAAACGATCGGCTGCAAGTTATTGATGAACAAGGCTCCTGATTCTAACTCGTCAAATCACTCTGCTGAGGCTCAGCCACTTTCGCAACGTGCAAAGCTTGCGGTGATCGTAGCCGCGTTTCTCGGCCTCGTGTTTGATGGCGTCGAATTGGGCATGATGCCGTTAGCCTCGCTGTCTGTGTCCAAGAGCCTCTTGGGCGAAAGATTCACGCCAACCTTAGGAGGTGAGTGGTTCGCTTATTTCACCGCAGCCTTGATGCTGGGTGCAGCCATCGGAGGAATCCTCTTGGGCAACTTGGGGGATCGCATTGGACGTTCCCGAGCGATGGGAGTCTGCATCTTGTTTTATTCGGTGTTTGCCGGTTTGGGTGCATGGGCACAGAGTCAGGAGCAGATGCTATTTCTACGATTCATGGTGGGCTTGGGAGTTGGCGGACTGTGGCCCAATGGAATTGCACTGGTCGCGGAATGTTGGCCGGGAGCATCGCGACCGCTGGTTTCTGGAGCAATGATGGCGGGCTTGAACGTAGGCATCTTGTCGCTCTCGCAAGCCGCTCGCATTTGGACGTTGACTGAATACTCATGGCGCTGGTTGTTTCAGCTTGCCGCACTGCCGGCACTTCTTGGAGTCATCGTTTTAGTGGCTTTGCCAGAGTCGCCGCAGTGGCTGCAGTCTCGCGGTAAGAGTCAGCACAGAGACGGCAAAAAACGGTCGGTACGGTTGAGCGAGCTCTTCCATCCGAATTTGCTTCGCTCCACTTTGGTCGGCATGATGGTCAGCGTGATTCCGATGGTAGGCGCTTGGTCGGCAAGCAAGTGGATGATCCCCTGGGCAGAGAATGTCGCCGGAAGTCAAGACATTAGCTACAAGGCCGCGACCCAAGGTTGGTGGGCGCTCGGTGCAACGCTTGGTAGCTTGGCCGGTGCTCAAATCGCCTACTGGCTTGGCCGACGCATTAGTTACTGCCTCATCAGTTTGCTAACGTTTGTTGTAACCTTGGCGATGTTTCAATGGACCTCACCGTTATCCGCTTCGTTTCATCCGATTGTCTTTTTACAAGGCTTCGTCAGCACATTATTTTTCGGTTGGCTGGCTCTCTCGTTACCCGAGTTGTTTCCCACACGCGTTCGCGCTAGCGGTAGCGGATTGTGTTACAACTCGGGCCGCTTTGCCACAGCAATTGGAGTCTTCATCGCAGGCTCGCTGTTCAGCTATTTTGGCAGCAGTTACCCGCATGTTGGCTCTATCTGCGCCTGCATCTACGCGATGGGCATTATCGCAATCTGGTTTGCCCCTGACTTCAGCCAAGCTCAACTTCAATCCGGCTCTTAGGTCTTCGTAGTATGAAATACAAAGTCTCCATGAACGTCGTGAAACTCACCCCAATTCCATTTCTTCCGCGGAGTTCTGGCGAATTCCATTACGGTAGATTTTGGACGGTCGCTCGCCTTGTGCTCGTCGGTTGTTTGCTGTGGTGGCCCATGACGCTTTCGGCTCAGCAGCCGAAAGTTCTTTCAGATGCGTCTTCGATGTGGCAGTTCCAAATGCACCCAAACCAAGTGCAAATTCTGCTCAAAGGCGAAACAGTCGCTCAATTCGTTTTTATAGATCAGAACATTCGCAGGCCCTACTTCGCCAACCTCAAATTGCCCGGAGGTATTAAGGTCACGCGAAACCATCCGCCCATCGCAGGCGTTGATGCAATTGATCACGATACGATGCATCCAGGATTATGGTTGGGATTCGGTGATCTAAGCGGCGTTGACTTCTGGCGTAACAAAGGTTCGATAAAGCACTTGCGTTTTATGGACGAACCAAAAATCCAAGATGGACGATTGTTGTTCAGCACCGAGTGTCAACTCCTCAATGAGCAAGGTGAAGCAATGGGTTTGCTACAAAATCATTTTGTATTGATGACTTGCGAACCTAAAAAGCAGGACAGCGAAAATAAGGACAAAGACGATCTTGGAAACTCTCGTGATGACCCTATCCGTTGGCTGCTGATTTGGAAGGCAACGATTTCGGCAAGTCAGCAAACAATCACGATTGGCGATCAAGAGGAAATGGGATTTGGAGCTCGAGTGGCGACTGCGATCACCGAGAAAAATGGCGGTCGCATTGTAAGTTCGACAGGCCAACAATCCGCTGCGAAAACGTGGGGGCAAGCGGCAGACTGGTGCGACTACTCCGGAACGATCGACGGTCAATCGGTGGGAATCACACTGATGGCTGACCGCAATAATTTTCGCCAATCTTGGTGGCACAATCGTGACTATGGAGTCTTTGTCGCCAATCCATTCGGTCGCCAGGCGTTGAAACAAGGCGAGAAGAGCGAAGTCAGTATTGAGAAAGGCAGCTCGTTAACCATTCGCTTTGGTGCACTCATTCACGCGGGTTCGAATGTCGATGTCAGTGAGCATTTCAAACAGTTCATGGAGACAGCCGGTGAATGATTGTCGACAATCAGAACTAAATGTAAGTCGCACTATGTCCCTTCACTTTGTCAGACACTTAGCGATAGTTTTCTGCATACTCGTTTTTTGTGTCAATCCCACGCAGGCGCAACCACCTTACAACGTATTATTCATTGCTGCGGATGATTTGCGCACCGACTTGGGGTGCTATGGACATCCGCTGGTGAAGACGCCCAACCTGGATCGACTTGCCCAGCAAGGACTATTGTTTGAACGGGCCTATTGCCAACAGGCACTTTGTAACCCATCACGAGCCTCCATCATGACAGGCCGTCGTCTTGACTCGCTGAGAATTTGGGACCTACGAACGCATTTTCGAGAGTCCGTTTTGGGAGCCGTTAGCCGCGCTGCATGCTGCCGATGCCAGGAAGCCCAACATCATCCTCTTCCTCATCGACGACCTCGGCTGGCAGGATCTCGGATGCCAGGGCAGCACGTTTTATCGGACACCGAACATCGATCGGCTCGCGAAGGAAGGCGTGCGATTCACGGATGCCTATGCCGCCTGCGCCGTGTGCTCGCCGACACGGGCCGCTGCGCTGACAGGCAAGTATCCCGCGCGTTTGCTGCTCACCGACTGGTTGCCTTCCGGACGCTGGGACCCGAAGGCGAAGCTGCGCGAGGGACGTTTCGTGCGCGGATTGCCGCTGGAGGAAGTCACGCTAGCGGAGGCGTTGCGCGAAGGCGGCTATCGCACGGCGAGCATTGGTAAGTGGCATCTCGGCAGCGAGCCGTTTTCGCTGCCCGAGCATCATGGCTTTGACGTGAACATCGCCGGCAACGCGCACGGTGCGCCCGGCAGCTACTTCTTTCCCTATGCGGGCGATTGGTCGATTCCGACGACTGGCCAACGGGCAACATGGAACGTGCTGCCCGATGGCAAGCCCGGCGAGTATCTCACCGACCGGCTCACCGAAGAGGCTGTGAAGTTCATCCGCGATACGCGGGACAAGCCCTTCTTCCTCTATTTCCCTCATTACGGTGTCCACACACCCTTGCAGGCCAAGGCGGACATGATCGCCAAATACGAGAGCATCCCCGAAGCCCAGCGCCAGGGCAAACCCGAGTATGCCGCGATGGTCGAGAGCGTGGATGAAAGCGTGGGCCGGGTGATGGCGACGCTCAAGGAACTGCACCTCGATGAGAACACCGTCATCATCTTCACCAGCGACAACGGCGGCTTCTACAACGCCACCAGCAACGCGCCGCTCCGGGCGAACAAGGGCGCGTATTACGAAGGCGGCATCCGCGTGCCGCTGATCATCAAATGGCCCGGC
>JANMNR010000118.1:0-3021 GCA_031368325.1 Pirellula sp. | reverse complement strand
AGTCGAGAAGGCGGATGTCCAGAAGCATGTGACCTCACATACCTTTCGACACAGTTTTGCGACGCATTTGCTCCAGGATGGTACCGATATTCGAACGATCCAGGAGTTGCTTGGGCATAGCGATATTGCGACGACGATGATCTATACGCATGTGCTGGCAAGGCCTGATGTTCGGGTCGTCAGCCCATTGGACAGCCTGGAGCCGAATACGAAACAGACAAATGTATCGTTGGCCGCGTCTGAAAAGAAAAGAGCGGAGCAGATGACAGAACCGCCGTTGGCTGTGAGTGAAACCACGGTAGAAAAGCTGCTGACAGCAGCGCCTTTGCCTGTGTGTGAAACGAAAAGAGCGGAGCAGATGACAGAACCGCCGTTGGCTGCGAGTGAAACCAGGTTTGAAAAGCCGCTGACTGCAGCGCCTGTGGCTGCGCGTGAAACAAGGATTGACGATAATTCGACCGTTGAACGTGGGTTGGGATGGCGGGCGAGCGTTGAACTGGCTCGTCGGTGGCTACGGGGCAAGCGATTGGGGTCACGGCCGGATAGCCGTTAAATGGACGACTGCTGACATTGGCTTCGCGTGACACGGGCGTAGTAAAACGGCGCACGGCTGCGACGTTGGCTACGTATCAATCGATGGACATGCAAAGACATGGTTAAAACTATGGCTATAATGCTCGCCCTCGTGATTGATGCGAAAGGCTTTGCGAACTGTGCAAGCGGGACGCGGTGGCTGTTTGAATCCAATCATTTGATCACTTCCGGCATCAATGCCATTGTTCAACATTGTCGATTGTGCTGCTCACGCGATCCAGTTGCGTTTTTGGGTTGTTTTTGCGTTAGTTAATCTGTCGTCGCTCGCAGGGGCTTCGGATTGGGTTAGCTGGTGGATGCGGTTTTGTGTTGCCAAGGAGAGCGATTGCCAGCGCTTTAACACCGTGGCTTGCGCTTACCTGGATTGGATCACAAAATCGAAAGTGGTCGAAAATGCTTCGAGCTTTACTTTGGGTAGCTTTGGCCCCATGAAATCGAAGTGATTTTGGTACTATTCGAGGCGAGTCGCATTTAGTCCAATCTTGAAGTGCATCAGTAAGCCGTCCGATGCCATCAAAAATGTCAGAAAGGAACTTTTTTGTAGGGTTTGAAAGCATGTTGGACTCTTCCTATTGGTTTCTTTTCCCCCACCGTCGGAACCCACTGAGTACTGAGCGGCTCCCTCTAAGGGCCCTTTCAGCGTCCTTGCGTGGCTTGCTTTAAATGTTGCATTTCACCAAGCTAATTCAAAATGACCGACGGTTAGAAGCTTAGCGTTGCGTTGTGCTAACATCTCTATTCGGCGTCGGCAGAACCATTGTACCGCTCCATGGTACCGACCCATGAACACTGGGAACCAATAGCCTAACAAACGATGGCGAGCAACCATGGCTATTTGTCGCGTCCCCGACACCGTTAAGAGAAAGTACCGCATATGCCAGATCAACAAAACGATGTCGACATGAACCAAAGGGCGAGTGGAGTATTGTCCGTAACTATTTTTACAACCGTCTATTTGTCTCTGGGAATGCTAATTGCAACCCGTAAAGGCAATTGGGAATTCGCGTTCTATATTCCAGTTGTGGTGCTGTTCGGCGTATTGACACTTGCGATCCGAAAACGTGCCAAACTGCCTTTAAGCCTCTTATGGCTACTTAGCGTTTGGGGGCTGCTCCACGTGGTCGGAGGTGTTCTAGAAGTTCCTGCGGGTTGGCCAATAGACGGCGACAAACGTTCCTTCTACAGTTGGGAGATTATTCCTGGAATACTCGTTTACGACAAACCAGTGCATGCGTTCGGATTCGGAGTCGCAACATGGGCATGTTGGTGCGGCATAAGCGCAACGTGCGGATCGCAACAACCCACAGTTGGCCGATTGATGTTAGCCGCGCTGGCAGGCATGGGCCTGGGAGCGCTGAATGAAATTGTTGAGTTTATTGCCAGCCAAACAATGGACACAAACGTCGGCGGATATGTGAACACAGGCGGGGATTTGATTGCTAACGGGATTGGAGCTTTAATCGCTGTTCTTTTGATTTTGGTGAAGGCTAAAAAGGCTAATTAGAAATTGAAGGTTATCTTGAACAAGTTCGATATGCGGACATTTCTATCGACTTCGGTGTCGAAGCTACCTAATTCGTCGCCTTAACTCGCAACGGTCACCCAAACGTCTCCTAATCGTCTCCTAATCGTCTCCCAAACCGGAGAAACACAGACGTCGCCTCATGCCCTGAGCAGACCAGGTGCGTTTGCGGTTCAATTTAGAACGCGATTTCTGTAGCCATGGGCGCAGCCTATGTGTTTACTCCTGAGCGGAAAAAACAGAGGGTCAGAGAGTTCCAAGCCAATTCATTGGGTCGCGTGATGGGATCCGGTGGCTGCATAAACCTAGGCCAGGCAGCAGGCTTAAACGACGCTGCACAGTTGGAGTGGATTTCGGTACGGCTTAGAACTTTCTGAGCGCTGTCTCACGGCACGACTACAGTGTTGGTCGCCGGGTACCCTGCTCAGGTCGCTCCTGCACCCCATCCTTCGTCAGCCAAAGACAACGATTTGCAAGCGACTCGGCTTCGACTTGGCTGTGCGTCACATGCAGAGTCGTGACACCTAAGCGTTCTTTCAATTGCCGCAACAACACATGCATGTCATTTCGAGTCGCCTCGTCCAAAGCACTCAATGGCTCATCCAGTAGCAAAACCGTTGGCCTAAACGAGAGTGCCCTTCCTAACGCCACTCGTTGCGATTCGCCTCCACTCAATCCAACGATCGATCGCTTCAGAAGATGCTTAATGCCGAGTTCTCCCGACAACTCACGCGTTCTAGCCGCAATCGCCGCACGCGACTCTCTACGAAGTTGCAAGGCAAACTCCAAATGCTCCTGAACACTAAGGGTTGGAAACAACGCCATGTCTTGCGGAACATAGCCAATGTCGCGATCGGCCGGGTTCCAATCCGTGACGTCCCGACCATGGAGCAACACTTGACCTG
>JANMNR010000602.1:0-2147 GCA_031368325.1 Pirellula sp. | reverse complement strand
GTGATCGCCGTCATGGATCAAGTCACCGTCTTGCGGCAGACCCATCGTCGGCGTCAGTGTTGCCGCCTCGATCAAGTAGTCGATCGACTCGAATCGGATCATGGATCCGTCAGCCTGCTCAGAGTCAAAGGAGGTCGTTCCCTTGGTCGCCTGGATCGACAGCGATACTGAACCACGCGAGTAAGTGATTGGATCACTCGCGTTGTCTGCTATCTGTCTGGTGAGCCAGGCGGCTCCGTCTCTGAGCATGTTCATTGGGAGTTACTAGTGGCTAGTTGCTAGTTCTTTGCTGGCTTTGAGGTCGTTGAGACGATCTCAGCAACTTCGTCCATCACTGCCTTGCGGTATTTATCCGCTTGTCGCGATCGCAATTCCGATTCGATGACACCCATCTTTTCCTCGACGCTGGCTGCAAACGGCCCCATAGGTGCAGGACTGTTTGGCCAGTTGAATACCGGGGGCGTTGCTTCGGGAGGATTGCCAGGCCCGTTCGGCTTGCGGCCGGACGGGATAACCATCCACGCGATCACAGCCGCGACGATGGCGAGAATTATGTAGAGCATCATGAACGGCCTCGTTTGACTAAAAAGACAATTATCACCACAGCGGCGAGGATGATCACAATCTGAAAGATCGACTCGCCAGGCCGAATAAACATCCTTAACAATCCCTGCACCGGATCAGAGTCGGATTCGCGATCGTGGTCACTCCGCCAGAATGGCTTCGGTTTGCATTTACCATCGACACAGTCGGCACCGACGATCGCATCGAGCAATGAGTCTTTGGCACTCGGACCATCACTCATGACTTGCTCGGATTGAGATTGCTGTCTGGCTACAGTCTCAGCTTGAATTTGTTTCGCCTCGGCGATGCCGCTTGTCAGTGCGTTCGCAGACTCTGGCCTCGATCCGCGATCGCATTGGTACCGATCGCATAGGTACACGTGGCCGCCAGTTGGATCCGTGACCAACACGGCAGGAAAGCTTGACTCCGGGATCTTGTTCGCGAAGCGAGTCAAGTACGTTTTGCTGTCGCGAGTGTACACGTTGAAGTTCGTTTGCTTGCGCCACTTTTGAAGGACCGAATCGGTATTGAACCAATTGAGTAGTCGCTCCGATTCGCGATCGTTGTGCAACACAAAAAGCTCGATCGAGTATCGAGGCGTCGTCGGTTTCGCGACCATCGGTTGAGTGATAGGCTGGATCAATGGATTGCTAGGCGTAGCGACCAGCGGACGGGGTTGGCCGTTGATGCATGGCAAGCAATTAGGATTAGGGGGCTGCTGTCGCTTTACCTCGTCACGTGCGGCCGAGTTCACTGGCAACGTGTTAACGATGCCACCGCTGTTGCGAGACTCATCAAAATTGATGCCACCGCGCAGAGCGGTCGGTGCGTTCGTCTGAGTCGAATCAAAGATCGCTTGCTCGAGGTGCGGTGCCACGCGTTGGGCCGTGACCAGCGTCAGAGCTTGCAAAATAGCAATGGCAATGAGCCCGAAGGAAAGTGCGATGCGGACATCCGCTTTGGTGTTATTCATGGTTTGCAGCAGCCTAGAAAAAGGAGTTCTCAATGCGCTCGTAGGAGCGATAGAGCGGTGGACTGGGTGGATCAAACAACACGCATAGGGCAAAGCCACCGTAGCCAGCCCAAGCCGCGTGAAATTGTGATTTCTCGGTGAGCTCGTATCGAGCGACGCTATTGTTGTCCAGGATCACGGCGTAGGTCTTGCCGTTCATCTCGACCCAACCGCAGAATGTGCAGCAGTGGCCAGGTTTCCACCAAAGGATCGCTCCACGTCGCGTACTGTGCGCATAATCAAGCAATGCGAGATTGGCCTTGAGCGTGTAAGCAAATGGAATGCCCTGCTCATCGCATCGCTCACGGATTCGGGAGGACCATTCCCCATCGCCCTTATAAGCTTGTTTCCACCGCTCGCCGAGCTCGTATTTATTCAGCCAACGCAACTCGTTGACCAGCGAAGCGTGAGCACATGACCCTTCGCGATTTGGACCAAGCCAATTTGTCTGGCGGATCGACACGTCTGGATTGACAACAGGAGCCTCAGCGGCCGGAGCTGGCAGAGCCCGGTACCGAACGCTTGACGATTGGCATCCACAGCAGCCGAGTGCTAACAAGCAAAGCAACGT
>JANMNR010000053.1:0-15010 GCA_031368325.1 Pirellula sp. | reverse complement strand
GCGAGACTGGCACTTAACATACTCGCAACGACTGGGGGTCGATGACGATGACCTAGGTGACTTGTCCAACGCGCCATCCGGTTATCTATGGGATGCTTGCATGCGAGCAGGGGTCAGCTATCGCAACTACAAGGAATACGGCAGCCGAGTCTCCGACGATACGGGCAATACGAAAATGGAGGGCAGAGTCCCCGGACTTATCGGTCACATGTGCCCCAATTTCGGCATCGGCAAGGGGCGAGAAAGGGACATGGACCTGATTGAAGTGATGCTGACAGAGTACAGGCAGTTTGTCGAGAACAAAAACATGCCAAAATTCATCATGATGAGTCTTGGTGAAGATCATACCGATGGTACGCGAATAGGTTCATTCACTCCGCAAGCGTGTGTCGGTAGCAACGATATCGCGTTAGGGAAGCTTGTAGATGCAGTCAGCCATGGTCCCTTGTGGGCGGAAACTGCAATATTTGTGATCGAGGATGATGCACAGAATGGTCCCGACCACATCGACGCACATCGCACAGTCAGCTTGGTCATAAGTCCTTACACCAAAAGATCATACGTGGATAGCACGCAGTACAGCACGGTCAGCATGATTCGAACCATGGAACTCATTCTTGGTTTAGAGCCATTGTCTCAATACGACGCGGCAGCCCGCCCCATGTTCAACAGTTTTACCAATGTTGCGGACTTGACGCCGTACACCCTCGAAGCAGCTCAGATCAACCTCGAGGCCAAGAACGATGCACTTGCCTATGGCGCGGACCGCTCAATGCTGATGGACTTTACGGAGTATGACCGAATCGACGACTTCGAATTGAACGAAATCCTTTGGCATTCGATCATGGGGATCGACGCCCCAACCCCTCCGGCCGTTCGAAGAGCGATTGCATTTCGGTCTGTTGGTCGAGGGCGGTAGTTTGAATCGCCGCCTAAAGATGCAGGGGAAAGTGTCGCCATGATCGCTCTCGGCTTACTTGCTTAACTCCTTTGGCGGGTTAACTCCGGAACTTGATTTCAGCTCCTCGTGCCGTCCATGTAATGGGAAACTCGAAGACTATCACTTTGAACATCTTGATTTAGCAAGGACTTACGGTGTTCGAGTCTTCACCTTCCGTTGTGGATCTTGGGCCGCAACGCGGAAAAGTCGTTTAGCAGACGATTGACTTAAAAAGTGCCAATGTGGATCAGGGATGCATTTGCCTATGAAGTCTTGTGACCGAATACTCGATTAGCGATCGAGATTTGATGGCGCGTGTTCGGGTTCTTGCCAAGGCTTCTAGCAGAGTATCGGGCCCGATACGGCAGCTACTTAGGGACTGAGAATCAACTTCTATTACAGCGGTTGCCAATCAGTTGAAATGGACTCTCAAAAAAGGAATTAGCTGATTCGAGTTGGTCGCAACGTCGGTTCGGCACTGAATCAGGTATGATCGACAAAGTCCAGACCACCAGTACCATTGCTGACCGACTCTTTGTCCGTCCAAACACCAACCATACCCATCGCGTGCATATCAAGCGCCAACTTGACATAACAACTGCCGCCTAATGGTCCTATGCTACAGGCTATTGGCTAATGGAAAGCGGCTAATTTAATGAACTGAAATGAACGCTTCGAGACAAAACTTTATTTGCGTCATCATCCAATGTAATATGGCAACTATTTGAAGGCTACTAAATCCTCATGACCAACGCTGACCTAAAAGAATCGCTAGAGTTGCTCCGCCAGAATCTTGCGGACTCCACTACAATTGACGAGCAAGTCGCTGAAAAAATGCGATCACTCGTAGATGAAATCCAGGACACGCTCGCTCGATCTGCTTCCGCATCAAACTCCGGAATCGCAAATCCGACTCTAGCTGAGCGTGCTCAGTACTTTATCGACGATTTCCAGGCACACCATCCCCAGCTAACGTCCAATCTTTCGTTGATTGCAGAGCGACTTGCAGACATGGGGATCTAGCTGACCTATTTGGCGATTTGAAACATGTCTACCATCCTACGAGGCCATTTCCTTTCTGACCTACATCTATTTGCCCGTCGATCCATGGCCTCTTCCGTATTACCTACGATCCATGATGCAGCTAGCAAATCCCACACGATGATACTTGGAGGTGATATCTTTGACTTCAAATGGAGCACCTTGCCAACGTTGGATCGTTCGATCGATGCTGCCATTACTTGGTTGGAGGATTTGGTGGTTGAGCATCCTAGATGTTCGTTCTACTATCTGCTTGGAAATCACGATGCGCATCCTCGCTTTGTTACAAAGCTCGACAAGCTTGCCTTTCGCTTGCCGCAGCTTAAGTGGCAACCGTACATTTTGCGAATTTTGGATTGCGTCTTTTTGCATGGGGATATCGTCGATTGCGAACCAAACCACACGATCCTAGCAGAGAGACGGAAACTGCACGAAAGCAGGCCGCATCCACGACGAATTACTCATTGGTTCTATGATCTAGTCGTGCACGCTCGACTTCACCGGGCCGCCATGCACATCGCAATTCGCCCCAAAGGTGTTTTGCGAAAATTGACTCGTTACCTCGAGGACGAAGGTCTCGATGCACAACATGGCGTGCGGGATGTTTACTTCGGGCATACCCATCTTTTACTTGATGGAGTGAAATACAAAGATCTCACCTTTCACAACGGTGGTGCCTCAATCCATGGGCTACCATTTAGAATCATTGAAACACGTTTGCCAACCGAAGTATGATTGAATGCCGTTGCCAAACTATTTGACCCAACACTGGCTTGTTGTCTCAGCGGCGATCAACATTATCGTTGCCCTAGTTGCATCGGCTCATGTCGTTCTGAATAAACGAGATACGCGTGCTGCAATCACTTGGGTCGGTTTGATATGGTTGACTCCGCTCCTGGGAGTCGCTTTGTATTTCTGGCTCGGGATAAACCGAATTAAACGTCGAGCTCGACTTCTACGATCCGGAAGTAAGCATCAGGAGTTGATGGTCAATCAAGCACCTTGCACGCAAAGTCTGTTGGAGAATGCCCTGAGTCCGGAAGGCCATCATCTCGCATCCATCTCTAAATTGGTCAACGCCATTTCCAATCGCCCACTTCTTGGCGGCAACGCGGTGAATCCCCTACTTGACGGAGAACAAGCATATCCAGCCATGATTCAAGCAATTGACTCAGCGGCTCACAGCATAGCACTTAGCACCTACATTTTCGATAATGATAAAATTGGAAGGACATTTGTAGACGCGTTGAAACGTGCATTGGCTAGAAGTGTCGAGGTGCGCGTCTTGATTGACGACATGGGGGCTCGATACAGTTTTCCAACCATTACGCAATCCCTCCGCAAAGCAGGGATACGCTGCGCGACTTTCATGCCCCCGGCCATTCCCTGGCTTTTTCAACACACAAACCTCCGGACGCACCGAAAACTACTTATTGTGGACGGGTCCATTGGCTTCACGGGAGGAATGAACATTCGCGCCGGACATGCTGTCCTTTCTTCGCCTTTAGGAAGTGCTATTCGGGATGTTCATTTTCAAGTCGAGGGGCCGGTCGTCGCACAACTCCAGGATTGCTTCGCAGACGATTGGTTGTTTTCCACGGGTGAAGACCTTACCGGCGACATCTGGTTTCCACAGATCGATCCGACGGGTGAAGTTCTTGCACGCGGGATCTCCGATGGCCCAGACGAGAACTTGGAAGGATTTCGGCTCACCATGCTCGGAGCGATCGCAAGCGCCGAGAGTTCTGTTCGCATCATAACGCCGTACTTTCTACCGGATGCTGCTTTGATCACTGCGTTGAATGTAGCCGCAATGCGAGGAATCGTCGTCGACATCGTCTTACCGTGGAAAAACAATAATCTTTTGGTCCAATGGGCTTCCACCTCTCTACTTTGGCAAGTTGTCGAGCGCGGATGCCGCGTTTGGGTTTCACCTCCGCCGTTCGACCATACAAAGTTGTTAGTGGTAGATGGCTTGGTTTCGTTTGTCGGGTCCTCAAACTGGGACCCTCGAAGCCTTCGACTAAATTTCGAATTCAATCTAGAGTGTTATAGTCGAACGCTGGCTTCGAAACTCAATTCCATTATTCAGGACCGCATAGAAAATGCACACCGCTATGCCATGAATGAATTGGATGGTCGTCCAATGCACATCAAACTTCGGGACGGAATCGCCCGTCTCGCTTCACCCTTTCTGTGACTTTGAGCCTGTGACTTTGACTATGGGTAAACTCGAGAACAGGTCGGACAAACCTGAGACTCCGAAGTCCTTACGCACGCTTTTTGCGTGCAAATCCACTAACTCCAAACAAAGATCGCTGCAAACAACCGCTTGTAACACGAGCCAATCATTCTGTAACTCCAACTATTCCTTATTCGCATTGTTTGAACCAAACAAATAGAACAATGCGGGCGTCACAAGCTGATCGAGAATCGTTGAGGCAAGCATGCCGCCAAATAGGACGACAGAGAGAGGGTAGAGTATCTCTTTACCTGGCTCACCATAACCGAACAGTAACGGTATCAATCCAATGAAACTGGTCATGGCGGTCATCATTACAGGAGCAAGTCGTTCGAGGCTGCCGCGAATGATCATCTCCTTTCCGAAGGGCATTCCTTCCTGCTTCATCAAGTGATGGTAGTGCGAGATCATCATAATTCCGTTTCGACTCACAATACCAATCAGCGTAATGAAACCGACCCAGTGGGCCAGGGATAGATGTGTCGACTGAATCCAAACGACGGGCCAGACAAACCAAGCGTGGAGCGCAAGTTCGGCGAATGTGGGGCGGTTCACGAGCAATAACACGATGATCGCACCAAACGCCGCAAGCGGGACATTTGCGATCACTTGGAGGGCTGACCTCTGTGACCCAAGCGCTTTTACAAGCATCAAATAGACACCGATCATGCTGAGACACGCCAACCCCCACAATCGTATCGTTGCTTCCTGCTGGGCTTCGAATTGGCCGCTGTAGTCGATATAGTATTCGCCGGGTAGAGATCGAAGGCTATCGTCGACAGGCAGCAGGGAAACCTTGATGTCCTTAACAACGCTGTTCAAGTCACGTCCTTGAACGTTGCAAAAAACAGCCACGCGTCGCTGAACATTCTCGCGGTTGAGAACATTTGGTCCTGTCGTATCGAGTACTTCTGCGACTTGCGACAATGCGACTTTAACGCCGGAAGGAGTCTCCAGGATTGTTTCCTGAACAACATTGGGGTCTTTCCGTGACTCCTCATCGAACCAAACCATCAACCCAAAATACTTATCGTCCTCAATCACTTGAGAGACAACTCGGCCTTTGAAAGCAGTTTCAAGTAACTCCGCTATATCACCAGGAGCCAATCCATAGCGAGCGGCTTCTTCGCGTTTGACTCGCATTTGAAGCTGCGATATTTCGATTTGGGGTTCGATTTGTAGATCGACCACGCCTGCGATCGACTGCATTCGTGATTGAACATCATAGGCGGCAGTCCGGAGTTCTCTCAAATCCGGTCCAAACACTTTCACTGCGATTTGAGCTCGGATTCCGGACATCATGTGGTCGAGACGGTGCGATATCGGCTGGCCAATATTGACCGCTGCGCCGGGAATGCTGGAGATACGGTCTGGCAAATCGGCGAAGATATCTTGTTGAGGACGTCCGTGATATTCGAACCCCCATAAGTACGCGATGGGTATCGCCCTTACTACATTATAGAACCATCCAGGCTTGTCGACTTTGTGTTCGGCAAACTGGACTTCAAATTCAGTGTTGTTGACTCCCTCTGCATGTTCGTCTAGTTCCGCGCGGCCAGTTCTACGAGCGATAGAAAAAACTTCAGGGACTTCCACGATCATGCTCTCGATATTGCTGGCGAGTCGCTGGCTCTCGGCAAGCGAAGTGCCTGGCTCAAGGCGTAAGTTAATGGTTGCAGTTCCTTCGTTGAACGGTGGCAGGAACTCGCCACCCATCCAAGGCAGCGATGCACAGCTTAACATGACAAAAACCACAACCACCCCAAGGACTATCCGAGGGCGATCGAGCGTCCAGCGGAGAACGACTTCCGCAAAGGCTTTGAGCCATCGCATCATTCGCGGGTCGCGTTTATCGGCAAGAAACGGCGCTGATGGCAACAAGAAACTTGCAAGCACAGGTGTGAATGTCAACGATACAACAAGCGAACATAGCAAAGCAACAATGTAGGCGACTCCAAGTGGAGCGAACATCCTGCCCTCAAGGCCCGACATCATAAAAAGGGGAGTAACCACAAAAACGACAATCATCGTCGCGTAAACGATCGAATTGCGAACCTCGCTGGAAGCTGAAAAAATGACGTCTATCGAGGAACGTTGTGATTCAACTGGCATCTGCTTGTTTTCGCGAAGCCGCCGGTAGATATTCTCGATATCGACAATTGAATCATCCACCAAATCGCCGATGGCTACCGCAATTCCTCCTAGTGTCATAGTATTGATCGAGATTTCAAGCAGATAGAATACGATTACTGTTAGCAGAATCGAAAGTGGCATCGAGGTGAGCGAACTGATGCTCGCACGAAAATTTCCTATCAAAAGAAATAGAATGACGACAACCCAAATCGCTCCATCGCGAACAGCTTCGCTAACGTGGGCCACCGCTGCTTCGATAAAGTGACTCTGACGAAAAATTTGTGATGCAATTTTGACATGGGACGGTAACTCGCCTTGAAGCGACTGCAGAACGATGGAGATTCGACCGTCTAGCTTGAGCGTGTCGGCATCCGGCTGCTTCTGGACGGTCAACATCACAGCGGACCCGCCACGGATTTCACGGTATGGTTTCTCATGCGGCTCGCGAGACTTTTCTGACGCTGCCAATTCTGCTTCGGATGCGACGGCCTTTTCATATTCCTCGCGATGGATTACCGCGAAGTTGACATCTGGATCGATTTTAACCAACGCAGATGCATCGCCACGCTTGATTGGACCTCCAAATCGGACGTCCGCTACATCGCGTATGCGTATCGGTATCAGATCACGCCAAGCAACCGGCGTGGCTGCGATCTCGTCGAGCGTTAATGATTGCCCTTGGATTCTGAGCAAAGACTCTTTTTCGCCACGGTCCATCACGCCGCCACCAGCCAAGACGTTTGCTTTAGCCGTCGCTTCGGTGAGCTGCGCGAGGGTGACGTTGCGTGCGGCCAATCTCGAAGGTGAGGTTACGACTTGGTACTGTCGCAATATGCCTCCCATGACGGAAACTTGCGAAACTCCCTCGATTGCCAATAGCCGATTGCGGACAGTGAACTCGCCAAGCGTACGAAGCTCCATGGCTTTTGCGTCGACGTCTTCCTGTGACTTAAGCGGGCTATCGCTTCGCAATGCCAACAACATTATCTCGCCCATGATCGAAGAGATGGGGGCAAGAACGGGACTGGTATTAGGTGGCAATTTTGACTGCGCTAGTTGCAGTTTTTCGGTGACGATCTGCCTATCGATGAAGACATCGGTGCCCCAGTCGAACTCCACCCAAATGATTGACAATCCGATTGCCGACGACGAGCGAACTCGTTTTACACCGGTGGCACCATTGAGAAGTAGCTCAATCTGCCGAGTGACTAAGACCTCGACCTCTTCGGGAGCAAGTCCGGGCGACTCGGTCATTATGGTGACCGTTGGCCGATTGAGGTCTGGGAACACATCGACCGGCATCGATCGTAACAAGGAAACACCGACGACCATTCCGATGAATGATGCGATCGCAACGAGTGCTCGGTTCTGCAGCGAAAAACGAATGATGCCGTCGAGCAAGGCCGTTACCTCAATGATGCGAATGCGGTCTGAAGCTCGCGGCCACCCGCGATGATCGCTTCATCGCCAGCGACTAACCCATTGGTAATTGCAACCCATAGGCCATCGCTGCGACCAGTGGTAACGCGGCGACGTTCGATGTAGCCTTCCGGCTTTTGAATAAAGACAAACTTGTGTAACCCATCGTGAAGCACCGCGGGTACCGGAATAGCGAGTTCAAAGACGCTTTCTTCCGTCTCTAGCGTTACGGATAGCTGCATCCGATCTCGAAGCCAAAGGTTGTCGGGCATAGACGAGGGAGAAAGCCAGATGCTTTGGGTCCGAGTCGATTCGCTGGCAATCGGACCGATACGATCCACCGAAACCGGAAATCGAATTTCATGATTGGAGAGCAACGTTGCATGACCAGCCCTAAAGACTTTTATGGACCGCATAGCGTGGATGGGGACATACGCCTCGATCCATATCGATTCCAGATTCTCGATTTCAATCAACGATTGGTTCGCGGAAACCGCCTCTCCCAAACTGCCAACCCACGACGCCAGATTTCCATCTATTTCAGAGCGTATGGGCAAGTAGTGGATGATGTTTTTCGATTGTGCGATGTAATCGACTTCGCGTTGTGACAAGCCCAACGAGAGGAGTTGCCGCTGAAGGCTCTCGACGCGATGTTCGAGTTGTTCTGCCTTGACGATCGTTTCTAGCAATACACGTCGCGAAAAAGCGTCGTTACGCACCTCTTCCAAACGATTGGCTCGGTCTCGTGTAAGATTGGCGTCGAGCACGGTTCCCAATAGGTCCAATTGTATTGAATAGAATTCGGGTGAGATCAACTCCATCAGCAGTTCACCTTTTTTAATCGCTTGGCCTGGGCTAAGTCGATGCGAGTAGATTGTTCCATTGAGTTGAGAAGCTACAACCGAACGGTTCTGTGGCGGAAGGGACACACTGGCAGGCAAATCAAGTGTGTTGGCTATCGTTCGATTGGAAGCCGTCGCCGTTCGAATACCAAGCCTCTTACGATCTTGTTCGCTTAGCTTTAGTACTCCAAGGAAGAACAAGCTTGAAAGCTCGTGTCCACCCTTCGTAACGACTCGATCGCCAGGATAGACTTCCCCCACAAGGACTTCGACGAATGCCGCCTGTGAATGCGAACCAACGAGTTTTCCTTTGCCGGTCTTGACATTTCTCTTTCGATATTCGGCAGATGATTGAGTTGATGCCTCCTCCACGAACACATAAGATTGCAGCCCATCACTGAAAACAGCCTGTGCTGGAATCGAAAGGCGATCTGCTTGGTGCGCAAGTTGAACACGAGCGTTACCGACCATGCCTGGAACAATGCTCGGGTTTGCGACCGTCGTCCATGCCCAACCTACCTTACTCTTCGGGTCAAGCACTACATCTAGACGGTCGATCTGTGAGCGAATGGTGAGGCCTACGTCTGGGAAGGAGAGTGCAACTTGCTGATTGACCTTTACGTGATAGATGTCTTTCTCAAGCAGTTGAAGTTTCACCCAGACAACATCGTTATTCACGATTTCAAACAGGTGCTCGAAGGCCTCGATAAATTTCCCCTCCGAAAGGTCGGAGTGCACGATTTTGCCAGCGATTGGAGAACGAATCTCATGGAGGATTTCTTGTGAGTCCATCTGATCGAGCTGATTCGGTCCTATCCCGAGCGTTTTTGCGCGAATGTTGGCAATCGCAAGACGGTTCTGGCTCTGCAGCGTTGCATTTTCCAATTCCAAGATTCTCTGTCTTGGGACTGCACCGGAATCTGCAGATGGTCTCGAAAGCTCAAGCAACCTCTGATTGAGTTCGAACTCCTTCTTCGCTTGCATGTACTCCAGACGTAGCAGTTCCAGTTCACGACTTGTTAGCTCAGCTACGATCTGATCTTTGGCCACAATTGCCCCCGGTCGCACCAAAAGCTTCGTGATGCGACCAGAGACTTGAGCCGACCCAAAGGCCTTAGACTGCCACGGCGCGACTGTTTCAGCGTACAATGCAATCGTCGTTTCTACCTCACCGACCCTAATTTCTTCTGTTGCCAGTCCGATCGCGCTGCGGGCCTGACCTGACAACGTGATGTATCCACGCTCGCTATCGACCTGTACTCCCTTGGAGGGAAGCGGCTGGTGGCCTTCGTGTGCCATAGATTCTCGAATCAACTGGCAAGCGAGTATCAGGACGAATAAGCAGTCTGTGAGCGTTCTCCATTTTTCATTCCTCATTCCCTATTCTCTACTTCTTCACGTAGGACTCGGGATCGGGCAAGGCATCGGATGAGGATTTCGCCAACTTCACAAACTCGTCGACGCATGGCGGGCAGCAGAATTGATAGAGTTTTCCATCGACTACCCAGGCGCATTTTGGATTCGATTTGGTTTCCGTGATCGGGCAAATGCGATCACCCATCTTTGGGTTCATGTCGTGCACCGATTTGAACCCTTTGAACTTCTGCGAAGCTGTAGCATTGCCATTCGCAACAATGTCAGCAGCAGTGTATCGACCGCCTGGAGTCAGATAGAGCTCTTGCTCTGCATCATCACCTATCTTGTCGGGCATTTCGCTCGAAGAGCTGTGACGTTCTTGACTTGTTTGAAAACCCAACCGGAACCTCTCGCCTGCAATTCGAATATTAGGAATCGTCACATCGAGCTTGCGCCCAATCAGTTCCTTCGGAAGCTTGCCTATAAAGAGTGAAGTCTTGTTGTCGCCGTCTCCTTCTTGAGGACTCGGCTCAAATGTTATGCTTTGGGAGTCGTTGGCCCCATCCTCTTTCACGAAGCCCTTCAGTGACTGCGATTCAACATCGATGACGCGAGTCTCATCTTTTCCCAGTGTGTGCAGCCGGATCGCACCCTCGGAATCTATAACAGCTTCAATGTGATAGCTGTCTCGCCCCAACGAGACCATTATGCCGCCGTGCGAGCCGGCCTTGTGTCCATGCTCGGAATCAAATTCAGCATTTGTCGATTGCGAGGTTACCGCCATTTGATCACTATTGCCCTTCGCCTTACTCGCTTTTGCGTCATCTTTGGCTTGAGCAGCTGATCGCGCCGCCGAGTCGGATGACGAATTCGATGTGGGGTTACAACCTGACATTAATGCAAATGTTGCCAAGCTTGCGATGAGCATTATTGGCAATATCCGATTGAGCTTTTTCATTTTCGATTCCTTTGCTGCGATGCAGAACTATTTCTTGAGAAAAGATTCGTAGAGGTCGTCCAATGCCGCAAGGTACTTTTCAGGAGCAGCCGTCATCTTTTTGATGCAAGGCGGGCAGCAGACATACACGAAGTGTCCACCGACAATCCCGTGCTTCGACCTTCCGGAGATTTCGTTATCTTTCATGACTAGGCAATGCCCTTGCGCTTTTGCAAAGTTCTCTCGAATCTTGTCCACGTATTTCGATTCCGGCTTGGACTTGAGGCAGTCCTCACAGCAGACATAGAGAATTTCTTTTGACTCCGGATCAGTCATCTTTATAGGCTTTGCGTGCCCCGCAAGTGATTCACCGGATATTGGGCAAATGGCTTGGACTGCAATTTGCAAGCGTTCGCGTCGCGCTTCCTTCGATTCCTGCTTTGGATCTTCGGCAATCGCGATTCCCAACGACCCAATGGCTGCCAAAAATCCAAAAAACGATTTAAAACAACTGATCATTTTAAAGTACTCTCACTTTAGAAAGGAAAACGGGTTAGTTAAAATATCCGACACAAGCGCACGGCTAGTTGAACTCACTTTGGTCCCAAACCTCTCCCGCAGCTCGAGTTCCGAACTGCCCCCATACACCATAAGGACTTGGAAGTCCGCTATTCGCGTCAGGAGCTTGTGATGATAGATCACCACAATGGATCGACGAAGAAATGAATCGGACCGACGTATCTCCAAACAAGCAATTGACCCCGCCGGTGTGATGCGAACCCGCAGCAAAGTTTCCGTAGGCTAGATCGCTACCATCGCGATGGTTAGCGCTTGCATCTCCGGGAGGCAGAATAGTGTTGAATGCAGTGTAGATCGGTGCTCCATCAACCCAGCGTCTCCCCCGTCCGAAGAATTCTGGAGGACTAGGAGGCGAATTGAGTGAGACCAAAGGAGTACATGGACTCCGATCTGAGTAACTGCATGGCCTCAACAAGTTGCTATCCGACATCCATTCCAACATCTTGGCGTCAACCTTGACCTCACTCATCATGATTGTGTTTGAAAGACCATCGGTGATTTCATTCATCCGGCGAAGTCGACCGCTTTCAAAGACTCCACGAGTGGCTTGATTCGCATTGTCGACAATTGTGTCGCCGACGGAAAAGACATAGTTGCAGTAGCCCATCTCGTCTTCTCGTTCGGTTTTAGGATCACTCGGGCATCGAAAAAGTGAAAGCTTGTATAGCCAAGGCTGTATCAACTGACCGTTGGCTCCTGTTGAATCAGGCCCAGGACAAAAGCTCATAATCGAAGCCGGGCTTGCACTGCTATGTCCACTAACAATCGAATTTTGCATGCTCTCGTAAAGCGCGTTCTGTTCCAAAAATGGCAGGATCATGACCAGCCCACTGGTACGCGCATACGGACCATTGTTGGCAGCGTTTCCAAGTCGCATGGAAGGAAGTTTCCTAAACGCAGATTCATAGTTATTCATGGCTAGGCCGATCTGTCGTAGGCGATTGCTGCAATCCATTCGGCGAGCAGCTTCTCTTGCCGCGCCAATTGCAGGCAAAAGCAACGCTAGTAGCAATGCGATGATAGAAATTACCACCAAGACTTCGACAAGCGTAAAGGCAGATCGTTTCAAATGATTCATGATTTCCTCGATGTTCGTACGGGCCGAAAGTAACATTAATTCGCTAACGCAACCCACTGATTCACCTCGGCAATATCGTTAGCACCGATCACCGTCAATTGGCGATCTTCGTTTTTCCAGCTTACGGCGAGTTGTCCGGCTGACTCGACGATCTTGCAAGACTTGCCACTGCACTGTGTCTCAATAAACGGTGAATCACCAAACCAAACTGGTTGTTCTTCTTTATGCTCAAAAACGATCAATGAGGTACTATCGCTTCTTTTACAAATTGTCGCTGAGCATTTGCAACAAGGCATGTTCAGGACGTGTGTAGATACGCGAGTAAACCCGGCTGGAACGCCTTGAAATAGGCCTGGCTCGTATCCTAGATATTTGGTGGCGGCAGCTTGGTCAAGTTCTTGTCCTTGGTACTTCGTGACCAACTTTGCAATGGCTGTCTTTGGATCGGATTTCGCTGATGCAAAAACTTCTTGGAAGTCGACCTCGAGAGACTCATGTTGATGGGCTAGATTTTCGCCGTGGTCAGTTTGCATTCCGCTGCGGGCAACAAACCAAACGAGAGCAATCGAAGCCGCCGTGGCGAGCATTGCATAGACCCAGTATCTGGGATTGGATTTCGTCGCCACCGGCGCAATGTTGCGATCATCAAGTCGCGACGAAACTTGCTCCCAGACTGCATCGGTATCAACTCGCGCCTCAGACTGACGCATCAGCGTTCCGATTGCCTGATACTGCGAAACGGCAGAGCGGCAACCCTCACATTGCACAAGATGCAATTCAACTTGCTTTCGATCTTCGCTGACAAGTTCGCCATCAATGTAAGCAGAAGATCGGTCTTCAATCCAATCGCAATTCATGGCTTATGCCCCCCAACCCATCTGGATAAGATAAGTCCTTAATTCTTTTCTTGCCTTGTTGAGTCGCGACCCAACCGTGCCTTCAGGAATACCAAGCACATCCGCGATCGTCGCGTAACCCAAACCTTCGACTTCTTTCATGTGCAGAATTGCTCGCTGCTCGCCCGAAATTTTTTCCATCGCAAGCTGTAATAGTTCTGCGTCATCGGCTTGATGCTGTGTGCTTTGATCATTGGACATTTCTGAAACCATCGCGACACTTCGAATTCGCTGTTCTTCGCGATGCGACTTTCTTAGGTACTGCAAACTCTGATTAACGGCCATACGGTGAGCCCACGTCTCAAGCGAAGACTCAAATCGAAACTGATCCAGCTTGGCAAACAACTGAATGACAAAGTCTTGCATTACGTCGTCCACGTTGCTCGCACCTACGATCTTTCGAATTACACGATAGACCTTTGAGGCCAGTAGCTCGTAAATGCGCTTTTGAAACTCTCGGTTCCCGACGGTCGCTTTTCTGATCCATATGGCCAACTCATCATTGGTCACAGTGTCTGACGTCGGATCCGTCGATTTGGATGATTCTGATTGGTGCATTCTTCACTCCACACTGCGAAAAAGTGAGGCCCGCCCGAAGCTTTCTTTACTTCAGGCAGGCCGACTTTGAACTACGCCTAGCTAGATTAACGGCGGCAGCAGGGACGACTATCGAGACAACAATAAGCATTCTTCATGCAGCAAATTGGTTGACCTTTTGACGACACAGAAGACTCGCTTACACCTCCTTTGCTTTTGTCCGACCCAAAACCAAATGAAGCCAATGCAACAAACACGAGCAATGCCAATTTCGCAAACATAATTCACCTGTGATTTTGATTAAACAGAGAGACACTTGGTTGCAATCCGACAGAGGACGAGCAACCTTTCCAACAAACGCGAAACAATCGCTTGTTGGGGCCTCAGTTCTTCCAAACACAGGCAATTGATTGCCAAGAATGCCCGCCAAAGCGGATAGGGACTTCGTACTTGAGAACCTCTAGTCGAAAAGTATGCCTTTCTTGCTCGACCACAAAGCCATGCACCGCGACTCCATGTGCACCAGAATCAATAACAGGAACTTCATTTGTGGTGCTCGCGGTTAAGCCATGGTTCGCGCAACGGCACTGCCTATCATCGTGGAGATTGGATTGCTTGCAACTTGGTTTCCCCAGGACCACTTTCCTTGAGACAGCATCGCTACCCTTGCGAGCCACCGAGCATTTTGAGCACGCCCGTTGCGGCTGCACCTGGGCGGAAAGAAGGGCTTCCTGCGGCAGATTCGTTTTCAGTGCTCTCGCATCTTCGACGACGTGTGACGAAAAAACCGCTCGACCGAAACAGCAGCACGAAACCCCACCAAATACTTGGCTGGTTGCGACTGCAATCAGCAAGGCAATTTTGAGGAGTATCGACTGCATTGGGATTTCTGAGAAAAAAGGGGTTCTTTACTTGCGATACTTTTTGGATGCTTCAGCCATGACTATCCTTCAAGCAGGCTTGAGATTTTATTCGATTTTGCCCCCCATGGCCCCAACGGATCGCTCAGG
>JANMNR010000015.1:0-13684 GCA_031368325.1 Pirellula sp. | reverse complement strand
TGTCGGCTTTGAGTAGTAAGGAAAGTACGGCCAAACAACCAAACGCGATAGCGTTCTTAATGCTTGGGCAAGCGATTCGTTTTCTCTTCATGCTGTGCACCATTTCAGGCCTTTGGAGGGGGCGTCGCCAAGATTGTATCGGACCCTTCGGGGTCCCCAAAGCCCTACAAAACCGAAATCAGCAGATCCGCACGATTGCTGTGGCAAATCGAAAAGGTACTTAAAACTAGAAGAAAAAGGGGGGTATGGAAGGTTGGTTTTTGGCGTTACATTCTATCGGGTTAACCCATTTTAACTTCCTGGAGGTAGATCTCATGCGTATTGTTTTGATGTTGGCGACCGTATTGGTCGGGACTTTTGCTGCATCTTCGGCTCAAGCTGGCTTGATTCTCGGTCACCGCGCTGCCAAAGGTTGCGACACTACATCGGCCTGCAACTCATCTTGCTTACCAGCACCCTGTGCAAGGCCAGTTCCCTGTGCGCCAGTTCGTGTTTGTGCGCCTGTTGCTCGCGTTTGTGCACCTGTGCGTATCTGCCCACCACCCGTTCGCATCTGCCCGCCGCCTGTTCGCGTTTGTGCACCACCGGTTCGCATCTGCCCTCCGCCGGTTCGTGTCTGTGCACCACCGGTTCGTGTCTGTGCACCACCGGTTCGCGTTTGCGTCCAACCAGTCCGTGTATGCGTGCCAGTTGTTCGTGTTTGCCAACCTGCACCAGTACAATGCTGCGCACCCGCTCGTACGTGCCGAGTTAAGAAATGCGGTACACGCCACTCCTGCCTCGGAAGCAGGCTGGCAAAGCGTCGCGCGTGCCGATAATCTTAGTAACTTCGGTTGTTTATCAGTACGGCATCTCTAATATGCCGTACCGGCATCGGTAACGAAGGGTTTTTGTGCATAGGGCGCAGCGATTTGCTACAAACGCCCTAGCACTTCTCCATGCTAGACAAATCCTTCTCTGTCCACCTCGTGTCACATCCGGTTTAAACCGAAGCATGTCTGCTCGATCATCGAACCCCATTTGATCCTGGTGATACGTCGAACGAGAATCAATTCATGCGAACGCTTTCCTTCCGTTCGAGCAGAGTTTGAATAGAGACGGATACACTTTGCCAACGTGTTCTCGCAAGTTTTGGAATACATCTTGCATTCATCGGTCCAAACAGGAGCGGCTTCCGACGCTGGGCCTACAGCAAACACCCGCAAAAAGCTCTATACTTTCTCCACACCCATCTGGAACAACGGCGCTCGAATACCGACGTATCGATTTGTTGGCCCACCCGGTCGCTACCGCTTGCGTCCGAACACTCGTTTGCCAGATCTAATGCCTTTCAAGAATTTGCTCTGCACATCCCCGTATAACTTCAAGCAACCATTGTTGACGGGGCGGTTGTTCGATGTGATCGTTTAAGACTGTTTCTTCGATCGAGCGAACGAACATAGAAACAGTCGTAGACGTCTGAGTTTTGGACGAGGAATCTATATCTTGCGCAAAGGCAGGGCACTCCATGCTACGCAGCACGAATGCAAGGACAAAAACGCATTCGCCTTGCATACCATTCAAGTGCTCAACTGCTATTCCAGGTTCGGGTTGCTTCGTCCAGTCAAGCAATAGCGCGGAATTCTAAGGTCATGGTACGACTAATGCCAAACTCACTTCTGTAGTTCCCGCCGGTCGGACGGGCAAAGCTCAAGCTGTCTCGGCAACTTCTGCCGAAACAATCTCTACCGTTTCTACGGGGACATCGGAATATCCCCCAGAGCGCGACGTTGCAACTTTCCCAATCGCGTCAACAACATCAACCCCTGCGATCACTTTACCAAAGACACAGTAGCCAACGCCATCTTGGCTGGCTTTCTTATCCAGGAAAAAGTTATCCTTGGTATTGATAAAGAACTGGCTCGAAGCGCTGTCCGGCACGCTTGTACGCGCCATTGCTACGGAGTACTTCAAGTTGCTCAGGCCGTTAAACGATTCGTTTTTGATGCTGGCTCGTGTTTTCTTTTGTGACATATCGGGTTTAAAACCGCCACCTTGGATCATAAAATCCTTGATCACTCGATGGAAAATCGTACCAGCATAGTGACCTTCCTTTACGTACTGGATAAAATTCGCAACCGTGATTGGGGCTGCCTCGGAATCCAACTCCAACGTGATTTCTCCAACACTGGTTTTCAAAACAACTTGCATTTCAGAATTTCTTTCTAAGTCCCGGAAGATTACCGATCGGCTAAACTATTGTGGTCCACGACCAAACCGCTTTAAGCGTTGTTTCGTTTCAACAACAGAACAATTTTGAGCACCAAATTGGAATCGAAAACCCGAATGCTTGCCATGCTACTTTTGCTGACCCGAAAATCCGTCCAGATGCTGGCGGTCGTCCTGGCGTTCTCACTTTGTCTCAGCATGGAAGCCGGCCTGCTTTCACAGGAAAAAGACGCCGCGAACGCCGCTAAGGACTACCCGATCAAATCGCTTCAAACTGTTGCCGAGAGCTCAAATTATTTGGCGACTGCTTCCGAAAAAGAGGTGCTTGCGTTTCTGAAGAAAGTCGATGACGCGAGCCCTTTTGCATCCCAATTGCAAATTGGCGAAACAACGGAGGCAAGGCCGATTCAAGCGTTGATCCTTGCTAAAGAATCCAACATCCAATTGCCGCTCGCACCAACCGACGAACGAATGGTAATCGTTTTGCTTGGCGGAATTCACAGCGGCGAAAGCGATGGCAAAGAAGCGCTTTTGGCTCTGACTCGCGATATCCTTTCCGATGCTACTCCCAGGTATCTCGACAAAGCCGTCCTCATCTTTATTCCGAACTTCAACGCCGACGGCAACGAACGCGTTGGCACGCTCCACCGCCCTGGCCAAGAGGGGCCCGATCGCGGCATGGGTATACGCGAAAACGCCATTGGATTGGACCTCAACCGCGACTTCATCAAACTCGACTCGCCCGAGGTCCGATCTTTGGTTCGAATGCTAGACGCATGGGACGCCGACGTTCTCATCGATACGCACACGACCAATGGGTCGCTTCACCAATACGACTTGACCTACGATATCCCGCACAACCCTGCCGCCAACCAAAGTCTCGTGCAATGGATGCGAAAGGAAATGCTTCCAAAAGTAACTGCGGACATGGCAAGCCAAGGATTCCCAACCTTTTACTATGGCAACTTTAGCAACGACCAAAAGCGTTGGGAGTCGTTTGGTCACGAGCCTCGTTACAGCACCGAGTACATGGGACTGCGTGGCAAGATTGGAATCCTGGTGGAGTCTTATTCGTACGCTAGCTACCAGCGACGCATTGATGCCAGTTATCTTTTTGTCGATGCCTGCCTCAAGCAGCTCACGGACAATGCCAAAAAACTACAGCCTCAACTCAATATTCAACAAAAAGATGCACCGAAGTCCGTTGCGCTGCAAGCCAAGATTGTCGCGGATGAGTCAACAACCATTGCAAAAGGATTTTCCTGGTCCAAAAAAGCTGCCAAAACCAGGGTCGGCGATGCTCTTGTGGAAGAGGACGACGACCATGAACACGGTGTACCGAACGATTCCGGCAAAGGCGGTTTTCCCTCACCCAAAGATCGCAAACGAACGTCCGAGCTTATGCCAACGGACTTTGACGTTCAGTTGCTCAATGTCGGCGTTGCTACACTATCCGTTGATGCACCCGAGTACTATTTCGTTCCAGCCGATAACGCATGGGCGGCAGGAAGACTCCGTCTGCACGGTATTCGAATGTCCTGGTTAGACAAGACTATCGCGGCGGGAATGAAAAAGATGACCGCTTCGCAGTATCGAGTCATTTCAAAATCGGATCAACCTGAGTTCCAAAAGCATGCGATGCGAAAAGTGACCGTAGCGGTCGAGCCTGTCCAATGGCAACCTTCGCCCGGTTGGATAGTCTCGACGAAGCAACCTTTGGGAGTGCTGGCAACGTATTTGCTGGAACCGCAAGCAGATGATTCACTTGCGGTCTGGAATTTCTTTGATCCTGGTTTGCAAGCCAACGCGACTTATCCGGTCTTGCGAATTGAGTCAGCGCTCTCGGTTCCCGCGGAGCTCAAGCCGCTTGGCATGTTTGAATCACCAACCTCAGGTTTCGCTCAAGAAGAGTTAACGCTCGAAAAAATATACGACCCGGCCAAGAAAGCGTCGTTGTCGCCAAGTCCCAGCGAGACACCAAAGTGGTTGACGGATCGAGAAGCGTACTTGATGCAGCATAACGGTCGTTGGCACTCGGTCGATTGCCAAACCGGCGCGATGCAGCCGTTTGATCGGCCCAAAAGACTGACTGACGCGTTAGCAAAACTGGAAGCGTTCGGCGAGTCCCAAGCAAATAGCGTCGGTCGCCGCTTGGAATTTTTTGACGCCAAATTTGAAAACGCTTTGATAGAACACAAAGGGGATATTTATGTCTTTCAAACTGGGAACAGCTCAGGTAACGGTGCGGCCCGCGATTCCGTTCGACAGATCACCCATTCACCCGACCAATCCAAAGAGTTGGCGGAGATGAGCCCAACAGGAAAGCATGTTGCTTACGTTCACAACAATAATATTTGGGTGGCAGATTGCGAGAGCACCGAAGTACGCAAACTGACCGATGATGAGAATCCCGAGGTACTCAATGGCAAACTGGATTGGGTGTACCAGGAGGAAATCTACGGTCGTGGCAAGTTCAAGGGATATTGGTGGAGCCCAGATGGAACGATGATTGCGTTTTTGCGATTGGACGAAACTCCGGTGCCGCGATTCCGGATCGACAACTCACTGATGTTTGCTCAGACTCTTGAGGAGACTCGCTATCCCAAGAGCGGACAACCCAACCCTACAGTGACTTTGCATGTGGTCAACGTAGCTACAGGCAAGATCCAGGAGGTACCACTCAAGGATTATGCAGCAGGCGATCGGTTGGTGGTTCGTGTGGGATGGCGACCGTCGCCCACCAATGAGCTTGTGTTTCAAATCCAAAACCGAATTCAATCGAGGTTGGACGTTTGTGCTTTCGATACGAAAACTAAGGAGTTTCGGAAATTGGTCCAAGAGACTTCACCGGCTTGGGTCGATGTCATTGATGAACCGCGTTGGCTACCTGACGGTAGTTTTCTTTGGCTGAGCGATTCACTGGGAGGCAGGCGTCATTTGTACAGAATTGGAGCGGATGGAAAATCGACGGCTATCACGCAAGGAAATTGGGATGTCAAATCGATTGAATGGGTTTCTAAAGATGGCAAACAGGCCATTTTATTGGGGCATCAGTCCTCTCCAATCAACACGGATGTTCTACAAGTGGATTTGACCAACAACAAAATGGAGACGTTAGGTGAGGCAACGGGAACGCATCGTCTTAGCGTGCATCCGCAAGGCCAGTATTACATCGACTCGTACAGCGACACCAAGACTCCCATGCAAATCTGGCTTCGCAAGCATGACGGTAGCAAACACCGATTTGTTGGCGGTTTTCGAAGCGATCGGTTCGAGTACCTAAAAACTGGAGGAGTACAATTATTTGAGATTGCGGCCCGCGATGGTTTTGCAATGCAATCCATGCTTTATAAACCGAATGATTTTGTGAAGCGAAGCGAAGCGGCCAAAATGCCAGTCTTGATCCATGTCTATGGCGGTCCAGCAGCTCCGACGGTCGAAAACACATGGACGCACCGAAGTGACCTTTGGCATCGCTACATGGCGGAACAAGGGATTTGTGTTTTGTTCTGCGACAATCGATCGGCGCTAGGGCGAGGAAACTCGGACACCTGGAAGATCTACAAGGATCTCGCATCGACTGAACTAAAGGATTTGGAAGATGCCGTACAGTGGCTCAAGCAACAGTCATGGGTTGATCCCGAACGGATTGGAATGTGGGGTTGGAGCTACGGTGGCTACTTTACCGCCTATGCCATGACGCATAGCAAATCCTTTCGAGCTGGCATCGCAGGCGCCCCCGTCACGGATTGGAACAATTACGATTCGGTCTATACGGAACGATATATGGATACACCGCAAGCGAATCCAGTGGGGTACAAGACCAGTTCCGTCGTTAACGCAGCCAACGACTTGCACGGACGATTGATGTTGATCCACGGAGAGATTGACGACAACGTTCATATGGCCAATACGATGCAGCTCGTTCATGCGTTGCAAAAAGCGAATAAGAAGTTTGATTTGATGGTGTATCCAAACAACCGGCATGGAGTTGTCGACGCCGATCAGTCTTACCATCAATACCAAATGATGACCGATTTTTTTAAGGCACAGTTATTGGGTCGATAGCGTCGCTTTGTTAAGCGGTTTAAACCAGCGGCATAGATGTTTCGCCGACTGGACTGTTGCTCGCACCGGTTTCTTGGCGTTCAATTTTGATGCGACGACAGGAGTTCGTGTAAATGGAAGTGGTGTTTTCCAAGTTTGCCTCCGTAGTTTCCGCCGGTGATCTTGCGGACACCGCACGACGGACCGACTTCGCAGGCTGCTTGTATTCCGACCCGCATGGCTCTCGCGACGACCTCGGGGGTCAGCCCGTCGATGACCAGTTCCAGGGCCGCGCTCGTTTGGTCTAGAACAAACGACTTGGTCTGTTCTCGTAAAGTTGGGCAGAATGCATCGTTGGTCGAGGCTTTGAGCATTTTGTATTTGGAGCCAACTTTGGAACCGCTGCGTGCGACTCCGCCCGGAAACGGAGTGATGCAATCACGAAGTCGCTTGATCGCGTTCACAGCGTAATCACAAGCGTGGAGTGCACCGTGGATCGTGTCTGCCAAAACGAGAAAGTTGCCACCTCCGACTGCGGATTGACGACAGATTGTGTCCTGGCACACGAATTCGCCATCCATTACTGGAATTCGCCAATAGCGTTCCTTGCCAATTTTCTTTGAGATCTGGTGGCCGTCACCAAAGTAACGGAGCTGTGAGCCCATCGCAATTCGTTTTTCACTGTATAGCCCCGCAAAGACCGAGGTGCTGGGGCAAGTCAAAACACATTGACCAACCCGCCGGACCAATTGCTTTTCAAGCTCGCTACCGGAAACGCTGAACATCAGAATCGAAACGCCCGGCCTATTGTCGGGCGTTTCGTCGGACTCCAGAATGCGTTCAATCCCAGCCTCTACACCGCAACCGATCACACTGGTTGCGAAGCCGGTCATGGCTTCGGCTGCTCGTTTTGCCCACGATGGTTCGGCCGCGGTGATGATGATTCGCGTGCCGGTCATGTCAAAGGCTTCCGCAAATGTATCCTCGACTTCGATTCCGTTGATTTGCATTCCAAGCCCCGATGCGTAGAGTTTCGCGAAAAATACAGGCAAGACGGCTGGCAAACTGGCTAGTTAATCTGTCAAACTATAGCTCAGTCTAAATCGGTCAGCCTATGGCCACAACTCACACCCGAGCAAGGTTACCCAATCATGGGCCGAATTGAAATTGGTTTTCAATACCCATGGTACCTTTTGTTACTACTGATTATTCCCTTGGTTTGGTGGCTCGGGTTGAAGTCATTGGCAGGACTTGGACCATGGCGACGTGCCATTGCCATTGCGTTGCGTACGGCAGTCATGTTGCTCGTGATCGCGGCCATCGCCGGAATTCAATGGATTTGGTCTAGCGAAAAGCTGACCGTGATTTATTTGTTGGACCAAAGCGATTCGATTCCCGTTGCCAAGCGGCAGCTGATGTTCGAGTACGCGATCCAAAGCGTGAAAGAGCACCGTCAGTCAGAACGCCAGGATCGAGCTGGGCTGATTGTCTTCGGTCGCGAGGCTTCGATCGAGATTCCGCCATTTGACGAAGATCTTCCAAACATCAATCGTCCCGAGTCCTTCTTTGGAAAGTCCGACGCGACCAATTTAGAAAGTGCCCTTAAATTAGCACAAGCAAGTTTTTTGGAGGATTCTGCCAAACGGATTGTTGTCTTGACTGACGGCAACCAAACCCTCGGATCCGCTGAATCGACCGCACAGCAGCTTAGCGACACGGGCATCGGTATCGACGTGGTTCCCGTGCGGCTCGATAGCAAGACAGAAGTCTTGGTCGAAAAGATTGACGTTCCTGGTTTTGTTCGCCAAGGGCAAACGGTGGACGCCCGAGTCGTCATCAATCGTTATAGCGAAGCCGGGGACGCCAAGGAAATTGCCGGACGACTTCGCGTGATTCGCCGAATCGGAAATCAAGCCGAGGTGTTGGCCGACGGACCATACACTCTCGATCGTGATATCAATGTTGTACCGATTCCTCACAAAGTTGAGGAGACAGCGGGCTACACTTACGAAGCGGAGTTTACAACCGACGACCCTGCCAACGATACCATCAGTCAAAACAATCGCGCCACTGCATTTTCCTATGCGCGAGGCAAAGGCAAGGTGATGTTGATTGAGGATGGTGCGACGCCCGGTAATTACAAGCAGTTCGTGGACGCACTGCGCAGAAACGATATCGACGTGGACGTTAGGGATACTCGAAATCTTTTTTCAAGTTTAGTCGAGCTTCAATCCTACGACTCTGTCATCTTGGCAGGTGCACCGCGCACAAGCGGCGACGATGCAACGCAAATCGTTTCCTTTACGGACGATCAGATTGACATGCTTGTCCAAAGTGCGCAGCAGTTTGGCATGGGCATTTTGATGTTGGGTGGGCCCGAGGCTTTCGGAGCGGGGGGCTGGACCAACACCAAGCTTGAGAAAGCCATGCCTGTCAACTTCGCGATCAAAAATAGCAAGGTGGAGGCAGTGGGTGCGTTGGGCATGGTGATGCACGCTTGCGAAATCCCTGAGGGAAATCATTGGCAAAAGATGATTTCGAAAGCGGCCTTAGATGCGTTGGGGCCAAGCGATTATTGCGGAGTAGTTCAATACGACATGTCGGGCGACAAGTGGCTATGGGGATCGGGTTCGGCTGGATTGCTCCCGGTGGGTCCGAACAAGTCGATGATGAAATCAAAAATGAACGCTATGACGCCCGGCGATATGCCGGACTTTGATTCGTCGCTGAAGTTGGCTATGAATGGTCTCAAAGTGACACCTGCGTCGCTCAAGCACATGATCGTCATTAGTGACGGAGACCCAACACCCGCTTCTGCAGGCATTCTTGCTCAGTACACTGCTGCGAAGATCAAAATTTCCACTGTCGCTGTCGGTTCCCATGGTCCAGCTGGGAGCAACGAATTGAGGCGTATCGCCAACAAGACAGGTGGCAATTATTACGTCGTCAACAATGCATCGGCGTTACCGAAAATTTTTATGCGAGAAGCGAGACGCGTTGCCCGACCTCTGGTTTTTGAACCTGAGGGTGGAGTCCAGCCATTGATAACGCAGCCGCACGAAATCCTTTCAGGAATCGCCGGGCCGTTACCAACCATCAAAGGGTTTGTGCTGACCGAGCGCAAAGATAGCCCGTTGGTCGAGGTTCCGTTGCGTTCGCCCAAGCCTAACGAGCAAGATACGGCATCGCTATTGGCCACATGGACCTACGGCCTTGGTCGAACTGCCGTCTTTACTACGGATGCTGGCAATCGGTGGGCAACTGGATGGGTCGATTCGCCTTACTATGACCAGTTTTTTTCGCAGATGGTGCGATGGACGATGCGTCCCTCCAACGATGACTCCAAATACAATATTGCGACCAACGTCAAGGATGGACGTGTTCAAATCGTTGTTACTGCTCTCAATGCAGACGACAAATTTGTTAACTTCTTGGACATGAATGCGATAGCCGTCGGCCCAGACTTGAAACCGATCAACGTCGCCATGCGACAACAAGCGTCAGGTCGATATGTCGGTGAATTGACACCGGAACAAGCGGGCAGCTACATGCTTAGTATTGTCCCAGGAGGCGGCAAGCCGCCGATTACGACCGGGGTAACGATGCCCTTTTCCGATGAGTATCGTGTCCGTCAAGCGAATATGCAATTGTTGGAGTCCTTGGCAGCACGTAAACCCGCTGGTGGATCCGTCGGCTCCATTTCAGCTTCCCTCGAAAAAGACTCGCTCAAAGACGTGGTCGAGATGGATACCTTCCGAAGTGGCTTGCCGCCAGCAAAGAGCCTTATGGACATCTGGCCATTGGCGGTTTTGGTTGGAGCCACGCTTTTTTTTGGGGATGTCTTTGTTCGCCGTGTGTCCTTGGATCTCGGCTTGCCTTTGAGGATGCTAGCGGCAAGACTTCGACTGCGCCGTGAAGGTTCGATGGCTTTGAATGCCGAACAAAAGAGCCGACTCGATCGCCTGCGCAGCAGTAAAACGATCGTCAGCGACGATTTGCAAAAACAGCGAGCGAGCACCCAATTTGAGCCAGATCCGGATCTTCCTGTTTCAAGCGCTGCAGCGGAGGATGCATTCGGATTGAAGGACTCGAGTACCGCTCGACCAGACTTGAGTACAAAGAAACCTAGTTTCGGCGTCGACGAAGAACAGAGCTACACATCTAGGCTGTTAGATGCCAAACGCAAAGCCAACAAAAAAACTTAGCCATTCACATAGGGAAACTACATGAGTAACGTCGCAGAGTCGATGCAACAACAGGCCGAAACATTTCGCAATCGATTCGCCGCGGTTCGCGAACAGATTGGCCGCGTCATCGTCGGCCACGACGAAATCGTAAACGGGGTTCTGACAGCAGTCTTTGTCGGAGGACACTGTTTGCTGGAGGGGGTTCCCGGACTTGGCAAAACCATGTTGATCAAGACGCTTTCAGAAACTTTATCGCTCGACTTCAATCGCGTTCAGTTTACGCCTGACTTGATGCCCTCAGACATTCTTGGAACGAACATGATCGTCGAGAGTGAAGGCAAACGGGAATTTCAATTTCAAAAGGGACCGATCTTTACCCAGATTTGCCTCGCTGACGAAATCAATCGGGCTACACCCAAAACACAATCGGCTCTTTTGGAAACAATGCAGGAGGGAACCGTAACCGTCTCCGGCAATCGCTACGAATTGAAAAAGCCCTTCTTCGTTCTAGCAACTCAAAACCCAATCGAACAGGAGGGAACCTACCCGCTACCCGAAGCGCAATTGGACCGGTTTTTGTTCAAGTTGGTTGTCGGCTACTCGACGCGAGAAGAGCTCAACACCATTATCGACCGGACTACGCGAGGCACGATCATCACCCCCGATAAAGTAATGGACGGCGAGGAGATCAAGCATTGGCAACAATTGGTCCGACAGGTTGTTTTGGCGAAGCATGTGCAGGATTACATCGCACGGCTGGTACTCGCCACACACCCTGGCGGAAGCTTAGCACCCGACGTGACCAACCAGTACATTCGATGGGGGGCAAGCCCTCGGGGTGCGCAGACGATCGCATTGGCGTCCAAAGTTCGTGCGTTGTTGGATGGCCGTTACAACGTGAGCTTTGAAGACATTCGTCGAGTGTTTTTGCCTGCCATGCGCCATCGCGTATTGCTGAATTTCGAAGCTCAAGCCGAAGGCATTGAATGCGACCGCGTGCTGTTAGACATTCTAGAGAAGGTGACCGAACGGGCCGACGATTTGGCTGCAGCATAGAGGGTAATCGGTCACAAGCGTCCGGTTGCCAAAAAGCACTTTGCTTTGTTTGTAAATTGACCGAACGCTATTCCGACCTGGGTCTAATCCGGTTGAACTCGCTCGCTTTCAGTTCATCGCGATAAAACATCGATGCCAGACAGTGCCAATTCTATCGCTGCAGCGCTTGCTCGATAATGCCGCACGCGAGATCAATGTGCGCTTCTGTTGTGACCCCAGGTGGCGGCAAGAATCGGATACGATTCGGATTGCTTCCAGCCAGAAAGCCCATGAGCCCTAAATCATAGAGAAGCATCAGCATATCTTTTGCTTCGTCGGCACCGCCTTTGCCCGGCGTGAATGCGATCATCATTCCCTCGCCATACGGACCGCATAACTTGCCTGGATACTTCAACGCTAACTGCTCAAGTTTGCCTTTGAAATAGGCATGTCGTCGAACGTTCCAACCGTCAGCGCCGAAACAACTCTTGGATTGAAGTTCATCCAAAACAGAGAGCCCACAACGTATCGAAGCCGTTGCACCGGTAAACGTTTGGGAAAGAATGGGTCCCTTCGGCTTTAAGCTGTCGCCGTACAGTGTTGCGCAAACTTGCGTGATCTTTCCAAGTGTGACAAGGTCCGCGTATTCATCGAGGCCGAAGTGCTGAAACGCAAAGGGTTGGCTGAGTCTCGAAAAGGTCTGCACTTCATCAAAAATGACCAGCACTTTGTGGGCTCGACAAATTTTGCATAGCTCTTCAAAGAACGGCTTTGTTCCAGGGTAATACCCTCCCTCGCCAGCGACCAACTCCAACCAAAGACAAGCGTACTCGCCCGGATGTCGTGCCAATAGTTTCTTCAAAGTCTCGATCGCGCCACGTGTCGTTCCCTCGGGGTCCGATGGATGAAACATTGGAATGAAATCGACATCGAGTGTCTTTGGAAGACCCGCTCGGTAAGCGGGGCGATCCGTCAATTGCGCCAGTGCGAGGCTTCGGCCGGCAAAACAGTTGTCTAGGCATATGACTCGCGACGCAGGAAATCGATTATGGAAGGCGATCTTGAGCGAATTTTCGTTGGCCATAGCTCCGCTGGTGCTGAGCAAACAATGATCGAGCTTAGCTCCCTGTTGGTTTGCAAGCGATAAAAGTCTCTCACACATCGCGAGCGAGCCGGAATTGTGTTGAAGATTTCCCTGCATGACGGTGTCTTCTAGTGCCGCTTCTACCGTTGCAGCCAACATGGCGGGATGGCTGTGTCCCATTCCGTGAACGCCAATACCCACGATGAAATCCAGCTTAACGCTGCCATCTCCCAATTCGACAAACGGCCCATTACCGATCCCGCTCGTAATGTATGGAAAGTAAGGGGCACCTCCCCGTGCGACTGCCAGCCTCGCCAACTCCTCTTGGTATGCCGAAACCAGTTCCGGCTTGGCTGGTCGAACCTCGTTGACTGATTGGCTGTGCTCCTTCAAGGCGGCAGCCAGGAGCGCTTTTGCCTGTCCAACTCGCGGATCCGACATGAGGTGACTTGCGGTCAGTCCTGTCCCAGTAGCCGTCTGTTCATTCCTCACTGCTTGTGGATTCGGCGATACTGCGGATGGGTTCATGGCGTTTTTGTCGAGTGTTAGCGTATTTTTCAATGGAACAAAATGACAGGGTGGTTTGTCAAAAAGTTCATCATACTAACACAATTGTCGAAAACGAGAAACGCCGTCAATACACTTCGATGGTTTTGACTGCCCCGGCTCCCTGCTTGCTAGCTCCATCCAGGCATCGCCACGCGGATTGGATCAATTGATCAATTTTGAAAGACCGCGATGGAGCGTTCACCATCGCGACTCCTGCAACTAGCGGCAATGCAACGATGGTGGCCAAAGACGATTCTTCGTTTGCAAGATTAATTTTCGCAAAGGAGTCCCGAATCCACTGACCCAACTCGGCTCGCTCTACGTCTTGAAAAACCAGCGACAGTTCCCCATCGTCGCTGATGAAGCCTCGAACGCTGGCTGGACGCAACCCCACCATCCTCATGGTGACCACGTAGAGCGGTCGTCTCGGTACTTTCAGAAAGTATGTTTGAGAAGATGTTGACGCGGGTATCGAGGGGCTACCGCGGCGTCTAGAGCCTCCGCGGGGTTGCCGGGTGCCGGCCACAGGACGTCTCTAGAGGTGAGCCATGATGATCAATCGTGTTCCGCGCGT
>JANMNR010000006.1:0-4804 GCA_031368325.1 Pirellula sp. | reverse complement strand
TCCATCTCCGTTGGATCGAGCAACGTGTTGTTGAGGTCCATCATGCGGGCTGTCACAGGAACCTTTTTTCCGTCGCGCAGGATATCGAGTGAGACCTGTTGTCCCGCTGCTAATGCCTTGAGTCTGGCAAGCACCTCGGGTTGGGACTTCAACGATTCACCATCTATGGTGGTGATCAAATCGCCCGTTTGTAGCCCAGCGCGATCCGCACCACTGCCACCAATTACTTTTTCGATCAACGCTTCGCCATTCGGTGCAAAGCCTAACTCGACACCGAGAACGGGTTTTTCTCGCCGAATATTTCGGCTTGGCACACTCACTACGCCGATCGAGATTGGTGCCGTACGATAGTCGGTTGAAGCGAGCCATCCCCCCACCCGCAACGGAGCCGAGGTGCTCCATTGAATGCTCTGCAAGTTGGACCGATCGATTTTGATTAGTGCTAGGTCGAGATCTGACCTTCGTGACTTGACGATTCCCTCGGCTTTGGAATTGTCATAGAGCCGCACTTCGATGAATTGTTCAGGGATCTCACTCGACTTGGAAACGATCCATCCGTCTGGTGATACGATCGCCCCCAAAGCAACTTGACGATTCAAAACTAAAACTTGGACGGTCGATTTCCATTTATCACCGATCGACTCACGGAAGGCACGCAATGTCGATTGGTTGTTTCGCTGATGGGCTCGGCTGCTATCGCTTTGCGACTCTCTACCAAAGCGTCCGGCGCCCTGCTGTTGAACCAGCCTGGACTTCCAGCTTGATTGGGAATCCGCTAAGGATTCACCGTCTTTTTCCAACGCAGCATTCGAATCATGTTTGAGTTGTGACTCCAGTTCAGCTGCCTGTTCGAAGGATGGCAAGGATTCCCAGGTGTCGATAATCGGATCGCCAAACGTGATATAGCCAAGGACTAGACCGGCTAAGGATCCGCGAACAATCCAAGAAAACCTATTCTTCATCGGGGCTTGCCTTAAGTTGCTTCGATTCGAGAAATTCTGCGTTTCATTATAACAATGACACACCCGCCAGTGGAAGGAATTATTCCCTGACGCCCACGATTAAACGCACCGACATCTGCTTTCCCGCTCTTTGAAGCTCCACGATAACCTGCTCACCAGGCGTCACGGAATCCACGGCCGCTTTCAGATCGTCAAAATTCTTAACGGGCACGTTATCGAACCTCACGATGACATCACCGGCGCGGATCCCAGCCTTGTCCGCCGAATTATTCGGCTCCACTTTTCCGATCTTGCACATATTCTCGCTGTCCCTGTCAGCGGCGCCTCGGACGCCGATGGCTGGTTTGAAGCCAGGCAGGCTACCCCACGCTTCGTTTTGGACGAGCCGCGACCAGCTTTCATCAAATACATCTACCGGAACGTGCATGTTGTCGTCGACGTCGACTCCGATACGACTGTGAATGCCTACAAGCTTGCCTTCCAAATCAAATAGAGGTCCACCGCTATCGCCACCAATCAACGAACAGTCGGTTACGAGGGTTGATGGCAAGACGCGCAGCAATCGTCCTATTCGCACTACCGCTGGTCGGTCAGCCATCCAACCACCTGGATGTCCTGTGGCGATCACCCATTGCCCCAACTGCAAATCGGCAGAAGCACCTAAGGCTGCATGCGGCCACGGATCAACCGTTGTATCTCGATCTTCGGTGATCCGAACAAGTCCCGCATCGCTATTTCGGTTGACACCCATACTGACGCCTTTAACACGGCGACCATCATGCATGATGATGTTGATTTTTTGATTCGGTCGACCGGCGACGTGTGCAGCGGTCAGAATGTAACCGGATCCTGTGATGATCACTCCGCTGCCTTGAGTGCTACCGTGTTGCAAGTTGACAGTAACCAAGTTGACTTTTTCGGCTACTTTCGTTTGTTGCTTTTCGAGCGAGATCAGTTCGGCTTGGTTGCGAGGCTCGTCACCCTTTCGCAGCCGTCCAAGGCCGGGTTCGAGTTCGACCAAAGTAGCTCCAGGCGACTTGGCTGCAGCGGTCGCCACGGGTTCAGGTAACGCTGGCCGCATTGAGGTGCGATCGACTTTTTGCGGCGATGCAATGTTGGTTTTAGGGGCGTTATTAGGCTGCTTGAGAACTGGCGACTTTGGAGCTGACGGAAAGTCCTGTGCCAACGCGTTTGGACCAAGACACGTCGTAAACCAGCCAATCGACAACCAAAGAAACAGCTGCGTTTTCCGCGATAGCAAGTCACGGGCAGTCGGCATGAAGTTGTTTAAGTTGCAGCGTTCGCTGGGCACGATAGACTCCGTAAGCAGATTGTTGCAAGCAAACTAAGGAAAATCCGCACATTAGGATTGGCGGGTTCGATTATTCGCTAACAATCTCCAAAATGAAACCCGTTTGACTCAAGAAACCGAAGAAAGCTACCGAGGGACACCCCAAATGCTACGATTTTATAACGATCGTGCCGATTTTTCCCGGGACGACATACATGGCAACTAGGCTGATCGTCGGATGCGGGTACGTTGGAATGCGTGTTGCCAAGGTCTGGCTGGACCAAGGGGACCGAGTTATTGCAATTACGCGATCCGCTTCGCGGGCGAATGAACTGAGCAACGTGGGAATTGAACCGATCATCTGGGATTGGCTGGTCGGTGGCGCACCGAAACCAAATTGCGTTTCGTTGAAGTTTGCGGAAACGGACAGCTCGCGATTAGCCACGGTCTTCGTGGCGGTATCGCATTCCCCTCAAGCGGACGTGCCACACAATGAAACACATTCCCGAGGTTTGAATCATCTCGCGACACTATTGCAATCGATGGGGTGGGACGATCGTCAGGCTCAAACGAAGTGGATTTATCTGTCCACCACGGGAGTTTTTGCGCAAGCATCCCCGGGGGATTGGGTGGATGAGGATTCGGCTGTGTTACCTAAGCGGCCAGGTTCGATTGCTGCATTAGGTGGGGAGGACTGGATTTCAGAACGCATTCCAAGCGATTTGCGAGTGATTTTGCGCCCCGTCGGGATTTATGGTCCAAGCCGCGTACCGCGATGGGAATCGCTGCGCGACCGAGTCCCATTGCATGTAGATCCCGAGAGCTACCTAAACCTGATCCATGTCGACGATCTCGCCCATGCAGTGGTTGCGGTTTCTTTAAAGCCCGTTAGATCCACATTGTATTGCATAAGTGACGGAAATCCGGTGCGTAGGAAAGACTATTACTCCTTTGTTTCCAATTTAGGAAACTGGCCCGAGCCGATTTTTGCGCCGCCGGAATTGCCGGAAATTGGTCGCCAAGCCATGCGAAGCGATGGCAACAAAAGGGTTCGAAACAATCGAATTCAGTCGGAGTTGGCTTTGGTATTTAACTTTCCGAGCTACCGCGAAGGACTGCAGTCATTATTGGCTTAATACGAGCGGCAACACGCGTTGGTCGAGAGTGCTAAAAAATCAGCATTGAGACAAATCCGACGCGGATCTCCGTTCCACCGTTGCTCTGAAAGGTCGTTGCAGCCTAAAATCACTTGCAACCTTTTTCGCCTTATCTTGAAGGCACTCGATCTTGCCAGGCTCAGATGCTCCAACGCAAACCTATATTTCCAAACGTCATTGAACTCAACGTCCAAGCCGGACACATGATCGGCTGCAACGTTTATTTGATTTACGATTCCGATGAGTGGGCACTAATCGATATCGGTTACGAAGACTCAGTAGAAGAGGTCATCGATCTCATTCGTGAGCTGGATTTTCCTTTGTCGAAATGCAAGTCGTTGATAGCGACACATGCAGACGTTGATCATGGTCAGGGTTTTGCAAAGGCTAAGCAGTTGTTAAAGACGACAGTGACCGCCCATCCCAAAGCGGCAGCGTTGCTGGAGGCAGGTGATCGACTGCAGACCTTCGCTGAAATCCATGCACAAGGAATCAGCGAGGAGATGCCACCCGTCGTGGTGGAAAAGCGAGTCAACGATGGGGACATCATCAACGTAGGAAATCTCAAACTTGAGGTTTGGTCCACCCCGGGCCATGCGGACAGCCAGTTGGCATTTCGGCTTAATAATCTGTTGCTCAGTGGCGACAACATCTATCGAGATGGAGGTGTAGGAGCGATCGACGCACACCATGGGAGCGATATCCCATCGTTTATTCGGTCGTTAGAACGCATCCGCGATTCGGACATCGAGTGGCTTTTGCCGAGCCATGGTCCTTATTTTCGCAAAGAACCGGCCATGATTGACAGGGTTTTAGCGAGGCTAGATACGTATTTACATTTGTCTGATTTTGGAACGTGTGCGATCGATTGGCCTTTAATGAAACAGTGGGAGCAGGAAATCGCTGAGGGGCGATTGCCGGACTAGGATATGGACAACCAGAGTTCCAAAAAGCAACTCAAATTCAGCTCAAAAACGAACTCCTTAGACGTGATTCTACGTTCCAGAACCCTCATATTTGTGATGTTGTTCGCTGTAACAGGATTCTTGGGCCTCCCTGTGTTATGGCTCAGTCCTGCTTTTTCCAAGCTGGAAAAGTGCGTTTGGTCGGTTTTGAACACGCTTTACACGTTGATTTTGATCGCTTTTACGATTGCGATTTGCTGGTGGTCTTGGAATCGTATTGTCGGTAATGTTTAGCGATTCAAGTTACCCATTCCCTAAATCCTGCCCAGACTGCTTGAATTACGCTCGGTTCCAGGTATTCTCATTAGGTTGTTGATAGGACTGCGAGGGTACGTAGTCAATTGTCTGGACTTGGAGGAGCGTCATGAGAAATTCACTGAAGAAATGGCTTTCTGCCTCAACGGTAGTAGCGTTGGTTTTTGCGGTTTG
>JANMNR010000003.1:0-7258 GCA_031368325.1 Pirellula sp. | reverse complement strand
AGCGAATGACTTGCTGCATAGGGGTGAAAATCGAATGACTCGTATTCCCATTAGTCAAGCTGACGAACACGCACGTCGAATGAAGGAACGTTTGGAGTTGAGCACGGCCGAGATTGGCCTTCAAGTTCGAACGACAAATTGCCTTGAGGAGAAAGGCATCTTTACGGTACGCGATCTTTTGCAGAGTTCGCCCGAGACACTTTTGAGCATTGCCAATTTCGGCGAGAAGACACTCGAAGAGGTGTATCTAGCGCTTGAAAAAATCGGGTACAACCGCGAGTGGCGCAAGCCCCGGTAGCAGATGCATCACATGGTTTATTGAGCACCATGTAAGTGACAAGTCGCATCCGAGGCGCGGAAGATCGCGTCTCGGAAAAAGATGGCTACGTGTAGTTTGGTCGCTAGGACCGAGAACTGAAAGCCAAATATCGTTGAGATCACTGCCGAGCCGCCGAGCCTTACTATATCGTCTTGAGATCCCAGTCTTTAGCAACTGAACTTGATGATCTCGAACCGAGCGGTACGAGTAATCGGTTGCAAAGCTCTTCTTGGGCAAGACGTTTAATCCAGCGAACAAACCAAGTGCTTCACTGCTCATCGACGACTTCTGAAATGCGAGTCCTCAATGCGACATTGACGGAAACGTGGCCGAACGTATTGCCAAGCGAACTGTTCGGCGATGAGTTCTTGGCCTTTCCAACAAGCAAGCCACCCTTCAGAAACATGCTTCATGAACATTGAAGAGAAGGCGCAAGAAGCGCTGAACCAGGGATTCCACGCGATCGCGATCCAGTTTGATCTGCCATCCAGCTTCCCGCTACAAGTTGTTTCTGAAACCGAAGCAATCACGCACGCTGGAAGGGCTGGAATGCATGACTACATGTCCGGTCGCCGCGATGCGACCGCGATTCCCTTGGTGACGCTCGACCCCGCTTCCTCCACCGACTTGGATCAAGCGTTTGCCATAGAACAAGATGGCGATGAACTGGTGCTCCACTATGCTCTTGCTGACGTCAGCGCTTTTGTATCGCCTGGTAGCGAAATCGAAAAGGAAGCATGGAAGCGTGGCTTAACCATCTACGGGCTAGCCAAGAAGATTCCGCTTTATCCGAAAGAGATCTCGCAAGGGGCCGCGAGCTTACTACCGGACGGTCCTAAACCAGCGGTCCTCGTCAGCGTTGGACTGTCTCCCTCGGGCAAAGTGCGACTGCTAGAAATAGACCGAGTCCTGTGCAGAAGCAGAGCCAAACTTGCATACGACGGAGTCGACCTGAGCAAGCTGCCGAATGTGGAGGAGTTCGCAAGGCGAATGTGGGCAGATGAAGTGGCACGAGGAGCAATGCGGGTTGAGTTTCCTCAGCAGGAGGTCGTCGTTGACGAGTCAGCACCCGGCGGAGTACGGCTTGTTCTTCGCCCGCGAGTACTTTCCGCATCCATCAACTCAACTTTGTCCTTGTCCGTTAACATGGCAATAGGAACTCTGTTGCAAGATGCGCAAGTAGGGCTCTTTCGTATCATGGACGACCCAGACACTCGAAACATCGAGTCGCTGCGAAGAACTGCGCATGCGCTCGGTATTGCTTGGTTGCCAACGGAGTCCTTGAGAGATCTGCAGCGCCGCATGGATCCGCAGAATTACAGTCACCAACGTTTTCTCTTGGATGCACGAAGAGCGGGTGGGCGCGCTCGATACGCAGTCTACAACAGCGAAAAACCAGCATGGCATTCTGCTATCGGTTCGACCTATGCTCACGTAACCGCCCCGATGCGTCGACTTGCGGATCGCTATTGTCTCGACTTAGCATTCCTTGTTGCCAATGGGCAGAGAATACCACCATTGTTAAGTGAAAGAATAGCTCAGCTACCTGCTGTGATGGAGCGATGCGAAGCGCGAGCTGCAAATGTGGAACGAGCTGTAATCGATCTTTTGGAGGCGGTATCTTTGCAACACCGAATTGGCGAGCTTCTGACGGCCGAAGTCGTCGACGCAGCAAATGGAATCGTGCAAACCAACGACTCTGCTATCCGTGCAAAAGCCACAAATCTAAGAAGTGCGAAGAACGGAGCAAGTGTTCAAGTGCGAATTGATGTTGCCGATCCAAACACGCGGACGGTACGGCTGATCGCTATTTGAGTCTGACTGAAGTTGGATTTCGGAGTTGGAAGAATTTCTCATCGATGCCGTGAAAACGTTTCCTGTGACGATCGGAAAGTCTTATCGAATTGAACCGAAACATATTCGGGTATACGTACACACAACGAGCAGGAGCACCATTTCATTGAGCACGAGCACGATTGAGGTGGTTTCTTCCTGAAGTGAGGTTGAGAAAGGAGTGTTTGCAAGGTTTCGGAGTTGAAAACGCAGCACATGATATTGAACTTGCCGAGGTCGAGAGCAAAAATAATCATGGTTGCTCCTCGTGCTTCTTCACACTTAAAATGAGGGTTGAGCTGAACCTGTACGACGGACTTCCAGTCCGTCGTACAAACGTTTTTTGACGGACTGGAAGTCCGTCCTACCCAAATATTTACCTTGATGAAGCACTGGCAACCCAAAATCACGGGTTTGAGTAGCCAAATTTTGTTCGAATGGCTCCCGCCCCAAACCCGGGACTTACATGGATTCTTTGTGTGGGAAAAATCATAACTACCTTTTCGACGTACGCTGTCACAACGAGGCCAACGGACGATGTTCTCCGCGCGGCGCTCGTGACATTGACAAACAATGGTTTCGCCATTGTCAACCGCGACGAAAAATCGGCCGATTTGACTGGCCCTGGCCTCAATAACACAAGACAAAATCCATTGCTCGGTGCCTCGAGAATCCACATCGAACTTCAAGGTCAGAAACTATGTCTTGATGCGGAATTAGGTGGCGTCGATTCGATGCGGCGATTTTTGATGCGATTCCCGTTCATCCTAGGACTTGGGCTGGGTTTGTTCTTAGGGGTTGGTGGTGGAATTGCGTTTGGGCGACAATTCGGCGTTGGCTTCGGCGTACCTTGGGCACAAGGATGGACGTGGTTGCTCGTCGCTATAGGAGGCGCAATGCTTCCCGTGACTCCTTGGCTATTTCTTTCGCCGATGATGTCCAACTTGGTTCGAACTCGCACTCAAAATGCGTTGGCGACACTCGTGCAAAATTCCATCCAAATGCAGAAGCCTAGATAACATGGTAGCAGCGGTCTAAGTATGAGCATGGCGTCTGCGCCAAGTCACTCTCGGCACGAGTGACCCACGGACGGGCATTATTACTTCATCGAAGCGTTTCTGATGTATTGTTGAAAGAACGATATGATTTCCAGGTAATTGTCTTTGGCGATTCGCTCATCGATGCCGTGAAAACGTTGCGTATCACGATCAGAGAGTCTTGTCGGAATGAACCGAAATATGTTCTGGCATAGGTCGGTATAGTGGATCGTGTCGGTGCTTCCCACAAGAACAAACGGAGCTACGAATACATCCGGTAGGACTTGATGAATCGTTGTTTGGAGTACTCTAAATGCGTCCGAATCGATGTCCTATACCGGGGACGCTTCTCTCGGTTTGTTGAGTGGGGTTGATGAGACTCGAGGATCGTTGATGGATCTCTGAAGAAAGTCGAGCGAGCTTTCAATGCTGTCGCCAGGTAGTAGTCTCAGATTGATCTTCGCTGTGGCTTGTGTTGGAAGAACTGTCTCCGATACTCCGCCTTCGATCAACGTGGGCGCGATGGTTGTTCGCAGCAAAGCGTCACCACTTGGCTTGCTCCCCAACGTTCCCTTGACATGTGGAGCAAACAACCACAAGTTAGACATTGCCAGTTTCTGGAAGAACGGCATTTCGGGGCCAAGGAAGTTGAGTGTTTCGCGAATTCCTCCGTCCAAGCGGGCTGGAAATGGATTTGACGTCACGCGGTGGATCGCACTTGAGAGAATACTCACAGCTGTTTCACGAGGCGGCATTGATGAATGTCCAACTTGGTCCGCGTTGACGTTGGCTGTAACCGCCACGGTCAAGAAACCTTTTTCGGCAACACCAACCAACGCTGCTGGGCGCGCTAGTCCTGGAAACTTGGTAAAGACGCACCCCCCCTCGTCCAAGATGGTGGAAAATCGTTTTCGGTGACTTCGAAACCACGCGGCCATCTTGCTGTTGCCATCAGCACCGCCCATCTCTTCGTCGTGTCCTAAAGCGACGTAAATCGTTCGCTGGGGTTTAAACCCTTCTGCCGAGAGCAGACGGATTGCTTCCAGGATCGCCATCACACCATGCTTGCAGTCGAGAGTTCCCCGCCCCCATACGAACTCATCGTCAATCTTGCCGCTAAACGGTGGATGCGTCCACTTTCCTAACGAGCCGTCCTCAACTGGCACGACATCGAAGTGCGACATCAAAAGCATGGCATCGAGTTCGGGTTTTTCCCCAGGCCATTCTAGTAGCAAGCTTGGGCATCGTTCGTCACCAAAGTCCTTTCCGGTTCGGCAGATGAACGGTGTCGCATGTAAACTCGGAAACGACTCTTGCAGGTACTCGCGAAAACGAACCAGTTCATGATCGTTGTTGATCCTTGACATGGAACTCGAAACCGTCCGTACCTTGATCGCCTCGACCAGCCTTTCGAAGATCGGTGGACTGTCCAGCGTCTGCAACGAGACTGTCTGAACTCTGAGTTGCCTGGACGAAAACGTCAGGTAGTTCCAACTCAAGACGCCGAAAAAAAGCAAGAGTGCGATCAGCACCAATTGCAGCAACCGCCTAGCCATTATTCGTTCTTTCCGTTTCATCGTGCTATCCTCGGTGGATCATTGGTCGTATTTTTTCGTACTCGTACTCGACGGCCTAAATGCTCACGTCAGCACGATCGCTTCGCCGCCAAGCTAAATTGCTCATCGTTTCTCCGGGCGGGCCAAAAAAACAGGCCAGCTTGGTTTCCCATTTCGGCTTAGCTTCGATACAATTTCGCAACTGCCAACCGATTGCATTTTGACCGCTCCCCAATCTTTAGATCAAGCTTCGAACCATGTCTAACTCAAAAATCCGCGGAACAGTCCATGTTAAGGAAGATACCAAATCCTTCGGCCAAAAAGGATTCCGAAAAAGATTGGTTGTTTTAGAGCAACAGAACGGTCGATTTTCGAATTTCATTCCGCTCGAGTTCACCAATGATGCATGCGACACGGTGGACGAGCTAAATGAGGGCGATGAGATCGATGTGACCTACCGATTGACGGGACGCAAGTGGCAAAAGGATCCTACGAGCGAAGTCAAGTATTTTCTTAGTGCAGAGGCGATGGGATTCAGCAAAGTTGGAGCGGGTGGCAAATCGAGCCCGAACGAAGACGATCTCAACGATGTCTTTTCGCAAGCAGCAGCCGACGACGAGGGCGATGCTCCGTTCTAAGCGGCAACTGTGTAGCAAGACACTCCATACCGTTTTCCATTAACAACGGCCCGGAGTGCCGTGCTATATTTGAGGAGTTCAGATGCCCGTTTCGTGGCGTATTGCCTATGCATGTGTCATGATCGTGTCGGTTGGCGCATCGATGCGTCTCATGCAGAGTCGGCAAAAGCGACTAGATCTGACTCGATCGCAACGCTTTCTTATCGGCATTGCCGCTTTCGTGGGATCGATGATCGGTGCCAAGGTCCCGTTTCTTTTCGACCGTGGCTGGGAAGCGTTTTATGATGGCACCGCTTGGTTCGCCGACGGAAAAACCATCCTGGGCGGAATCGTCGGAGGCTACGCGGCCGTAGAGCTCGCTAAATGGATTGGAAATGTACGAAGTCGAACCGGGGACGCGTTCGCATTGCCAATTGCGGTCGCGGTGGGTATCGGACGAATCGGTTGCTTTGTAGCTGGCTGCTGCTACGGCCGAGAGACAACGATGCCTTGGGGAGTTGCGTTCCCGCTTGCTCGGGATGATTTTGGCGTGCTGCGACACCCCACGCAACTCTACGAACTCGCTTTTCATTCGTCCGCAGCGGTATCCCTGCTTGTGATGGATCGCAATCGCTGGCTTGTTGGCAACCAACTTAAAGCCTATCTCATTGCATACATGTTTTACCGATTCCTGTCGGAGTGGCTTCGTCCTGAATCGCCGGTCTTGCTAAACTTGACAGTGTACCAGTTGGTTTCTTTGTTGATCGCTGCCAGTCTTATGATGCTATGGGTACGAGACAGCAACGCGGTGTCGCCCACGGTTTACGAGTCAAACGATGCTTGAAAGGTCGATGAGCATGAGCACACAGGTTGTCGAACCCCATTCGATGCGGATGGCGAAGTCCAAGTCGTGGCACATTGCGAGCCGATGGCAAGAGTTTGAGGGGGAGATGCGATCAGCCGTTCTCCGCGCGATCTTGGTCGTCGTTTTCTATACGATCCAACTGGTTCATCACTTGTCTCTAGATATAGTCAGCGATGTGGATCGGATTTTTCATCGTCAAGTTACCATGGCCGCGATCGCTTGGTTGTTTCTTTCGATGTCGATTTTGATTGCCTTGCGCGGTAATTTCATGCCGCCGTTGCTCAAGTACATTGCGACGGGAGTTGATATCAGTCTCGTGACGTTACTGGCGTGGTTGAGCCATGGCCCTAGTAGTCCATTGGTACTGGCATTGTTTGTGGTCTTGGCAATCGCCGCGCTTCGCTTTCGCTTGGGACTGATTTGGTTTGCGACCCTTGCGTCCATGGTGAGTTACATGCTCCTGGTCGGCTCAGTCGACGCAAGCTGGTTTGATTCCGTTCACACGACGCCGATCCTAACGCAAGCAATCACGATTTGCTCGCTGGCATCCACTGGAATCGTCCTGGGGCAGTTGGTGCGTACGCCGCGAAGGATGGCAGATGCATTTCTCGAACGGGTGGGGCAATCTCAAAGCGGAGAAAGAGTATGAACATTCCTCCGGCGATTGTTACGCAAACCTGTTCACACTGTGGGGCATTATCGCAAACCAAGAATGGAAAGTGCTGGCTATGCTATGAGAGTACGGCCACGCCAAACCCATTTGCGGTGTCGGCGAACACGGTGGCCGATCCAGCACCCCAGTCACCTATGACAGCTTGGGACATCGTCTTTGGGGTGCTTTTGGCAATTTGCGTTTTGTTGACGCTGCTGATCGCAATTGGTCTGGCTGTCCAAGACCCGGGGATGCTTATCCCGTTTGCGATGGTCATGGGGCCGGCCTTTATTGTGACAATTATTCGAGGTGCAATCCCTTCACGATCGTCAGGAACTCCGAAGCCTGCTTCACTTTTCCTAACGTTTATTGTGTCGCT